>JBLYYW010000179.1:0-18677 GCA_048550155.1 Acidimicrobiales bacterium
CAGCCGATGCCGCCGCCGCCGTCGGCTGCGATGTCGCTCAGATCGTGAAAAGCATGATCTTCAGCAGCGACACCGGGTTGGTCCTGGCCTTGACCAGTGGACTCCATCAGGTCGACCCAATCAAGCTGGCTCGAGTCATCGGGGTCGAGTCATGCGGGCGTGCGGACGCTGATGAGGTACGGGCAACGACCGGTTTCGCCATAGGCGGAGTGGCTCCATTCGGTCACCTGTCGCACATCACCGCAGTGATGGACCCTCACCTGCTCGACTTCGACCGCGTCTGGGCGGCAGCCGGAACTCCACGCCATGTCTTTCCGATTCAACCGGCGACGCTGCAAAGAATCGCCAACGCAGCGATCGGTGACTTCACCAGTATCGGTTGAGGCGAGACCTCAGCTGTCCTCGTCGGGCGTTGAGGTGGCTCGCAACCGTCGACGGGACCACCAGCCCATCGCCCCTCGCGCCCTCGCGGCGTCAGCGGCGGCCTGGGCCTCCCTCACCACCGCCTGGCGACGCTCGTATCGCTCGGCCTCGGTGTAGGTGATCTCTCGCTGGAGCTGGTCTCGCAGTTCTTTCACCCGAGTGTCGGCTACGGCCCTGGCAACCGCTTCGTCCCTCAGCTGCTGGGCCAAACTGGCGGCTCGCTCTACTTCGTCTGCATACCGCCGCTCGACGTCGAGTTGTCGTGCCGCAAGCGACTCATATTCGGTTCGATGACGTTCGGCCCTCACCAGCGCGGTGGTCTCTGCCTCCTTGGCTCCCAACAATCTCTCCAGGAGGGCGGTATCCAGAACCTCGGCCAGCGTGAGTTCGTTCGATTCTGCGTCGTCTCGTGCGAACTCGACCTCGGTACCGGCGGCTTCGATGGCGGCGCTGCTCACGGGCGGTTCGGGACTCGCCGAATCGACCGGCGGGGCTTCCACCGATGTGATCGCCTCTGGAGCTGATGCGGCAACGGGTTCCTCGGGAGCGGCGGCGGTAACGGGCTCCTCTGATGATGGGGCCGACACATCGGGCTCGGGTTCCCGCACGTCGATGGCGTCGACGACCGAGACCACCATGCCCAGACGTTCTGCTATCCCCGGGATGGCGGCTACTGGCACCGCCCACACCCGTCCCTCGAACGTCTTGACCTTCTCTGCTTCGGGAAGACGACCTTGCCGTATCAACTTACGGAGCTTGGTTGTGGACGATCCGAGCGCATCGGCGGTCTCTCGCAACGACAACGTGTCGGGGGGCCCAACCGGCTCTGCTGTGGCAGCCTCTGGCCGGGTCTCTTCGGTCGACACTGGTTGGCTCATGTACAGCTCCCATGGTCGGTGTGCGCTTCGACACAACTTCAACCGAATCGAGAGTAGGTGCTGGTACAAGCAGGCCGGTGGATAGGCGTCATCTCGACCGCCGACAGACTCTCGCTCAGCGGCGCACGACGCCGACCTCAGATCGTGACGACGAACCGAGACCCGGTCCCAACCGGCTGCACTTCGGCGTGACCACCATGGCGCTCGGCGATCCGCTTCACGATGGCGAGCCCCAAACCGGCGCCGCGGCCTTCCTGCCCCGCTCCCTGCCAAAACCGGTCGAACACTCGCGTTCGCTCCTCGGCGGTCAGTCCCGGACCTTCATCGGTCACCGACAGTCGCCCGCGCCCGGCTTCGCTGTCGGCCCTGATCGTGACCGTGGAATGTTCGGGAGCGAGACGCAGCGCATTGGCGACCAGATTGTTGGCGGCTCGACGCAGCGCGAGCGGATCGCCGGTGACTTCGGTCGGTTTGGTCTCGACCGACAGGTGGATCATCCGCTGGCGGGCCGCCGCACGGTGTTCCTCTGCGACCGACTCGGCCAACTCGGCCAGGTCCAAGGTCTCGGTGGCAGAGACCGGCAGCGACTCCCGAGCTTCTACCAGCAGTTCGTCAACCATCACACTCATGCGTGAGGTTGCGTCGTGCGCGATCGATGCGGCCTCTCGGATCTCTTCGGGATCTCCACCGCTCAATGCCAGTTCCAGATTGGTGCGGGCGACTGCCAGCGGGTTGCGAAGCTCGTGGGACGCCTCTGCAACGAAGCGCCGCTGATCATCGAAGGCGACCTCGAGACGGTCCAGCATCGAGTCGAACGTGTCCCCCATATCTCTGAGTTCGTCGCGCGGTCCCTTCATGCCGATTCTCTGTCCAAGGTCTGAGCCAGTGATTCCCTGGGCGACACCGGTGATCCGTCGCACCGGTTTGAGCGCCCACCCGGAAAGAAACCATCCGCTGATGAACGCAGCAAGAAACAAGACACCCAACGCCAGGAACGACGACGTCCGCAGCGAGTTGAGGGCCCTGCGATAGGCGGCGAGCTCGACCTTCTCGGCCATGACCCGCTGTTCCTCCTGGGGGAAGACTTGTTTGAATTGCACGATCACCTCACCGGTGACGGCATCGCGGAACTGGATGGTCTCGGCCATCACCACCGGCTCCACCAGCGTGCTGTTTTCGTAGAGGAAGATCCCGGTGACAACAGCCGACCCAACGGCGAACACGACAAGGGCGAAGGCGAGAGACAATCGAAAACGGACTGTCTCGAACAGGCTGGGGACTCGGAACGATGCCATGTAGAGCTCCGCTACGCCGGCTCGGGGTCTCTGACGAAGCGGTAGCCAGCGCCGATGACAGTCTCGATCCACTGCCGGTCGGTCGCGGCCGAGAGCTTGCGGCGAAGGGTGCCAACCGTGACCCGTACGGTGTTGGTGAACGGATCGGCAGCTGCATCCCAGACGTGCTCGAGGAGCTGCTCTTGACTGTGGACATCATCAGCGTGAGTCATGAAGTAGCGGAGCAGGGCGAATTCCTTGGCAGTCATCTCGATCTCGACCTCCTTCCAGGTGACACGATGGGCAGCGGTGTCGAGCGTGAGCCCGGCGATTTCCAACTCGGCACCGACGGCCGCGTCGGCATCTCTTCTCAGCAGCGTGCGCACTCGGGCGAAAAGCTCGGGTAAAGCGAACGGTTTGACCAGGTAGTCGTCGGCGCCATCGTCGAGTCCGGCGACCCGCTCCTCGATGTCATCCCGGGCGGTCAACATGAGCACCCGCGGTTGGTGTTCGTGTTCGGTCCGGATTGTGCGGCAGATGTCGCGACCATCGCCATCGGGCAGCGTGAGGTCCAGCGTGATCAAGTCGTAGGGCGTGTAGCTGGTGACATCCAGAGCGTCGGAGGCCGTGTAGACCACGTCAACGGCATAGCCCTCTCGACGGAGCGCCTTTCCCACGGCATCGGCCAGCTCGGTTTCGTCATCGACAACGAGGATCCGCATAAGTCCACGGTAATGCCTGGACCGGCGGCGATATTCCCTGACCGACTCGCCCCGTAGGCGGAATTTATGCCACGACTGACACAATGGAGCGGTGACAACGGAGCACCAGACCGCGGCCGCCGAACTCGAACAGGTGGCGTTCGAAGTCAAGAAGGTCATCGTCGGCCAAGACCACATGATCGAGCGACTGCTCGTTGCCGTATTGGCCCGCGGCCACATCCTGCTGGAAGGACTGCCGGGTCTGGCCAAGACCTTGGCGGTGTCAACCATGGCAGAGGTGATCGGAGGGACGTTCTCCCGACTTCAGTTCACACCCGACCTGCTCCCGTCTGACCTGACCGGCACTCGGATCTGGCGGGGCTCCGACGAAACCTTCGACATCGAATGGGGACCCGTCTTCGCCAACTTCCTTCTGACCGATGAGATCAACCGAGCGCCGGCCAAAGTCCAGAGCGCTCTGTTGGAGGTCATGGCCGAACGCCAGGTCAGCATCGCGGGCGAGACCCGACCTATGCCGACCCCTTTCCTTGTTCTGGCTACACAGAACCCAGTCGAGTCCGAGGGTGTCTACACACTTCCGGAGGCGCAACGAGATCGATTCCTCATGAAGGTCGTCGTCGGCTACCCATCACCGGCCGAGGAGCTCGAGATCGTGCGACGTTCCGGAGCTGCCGGCGTTCCGCAGGGGCTGGCCAGGATCGGGACGGTGATGAGTACCGAACGGCTCGAGGAGCTGCAGGATCTGTCACAGCGGGTGTACGTGGACACCGGGGTTGCCCAGTACGCGGTCGACCTTGTGCTCGCCACCCGAGAACCCGAACTGCGGGGCCTCCCAGAACTCGCCCCACTGATCGATTTCGGTGTGAGCCCCAGGGCAACCCTTGGCCTGATCGACGCTGCCCGAGCACTCGCTCTGATGAGGGGCCGAGGATACGCGCTTCCTCAGGATGTCTTCGACGTCGCCCGAGACGTCCTCCGACATCGCCTGATGCTTACCTACGAAGCTCTCGCCGAGGATCGCACCGCCGACGACATCCTGAACCGGGTTTTATCTGTCGTGCCGGCTGCTGAGGTGACCACGGCCCGGCCAGAACAAGCCGTTCCCGCTGCCGTACGTCCCGTCGTGCCTGGCGAGAACTTGGGCGCCGGCAGCACCGACGTCACCACCGATCTAAGCGGCCTGATCCGCCGCCCCGCACCACCAGACGCCTCGCAACATCCCCTCCCACCGAAAGGCACAGCAGAACAACCCGCCGTGCTCGATGCATCCGTACCTGCTGCCGAACCCACTTCGGCCAGCGACTCGACCCCGGTTGCAGCTCCCGCCGACCACCCCGCCCCGTGAGCCAACCGGTCGAAAAGGTCGCCTCCGACGCACGATCCACGCTGCGCCAGCTCGAGCTCGACGTCACCCGTCGACTCGATGGCCTGCTACACGGTGACCACAAAGGCCTGGTGCCGGGGCACGGATCGGAGCTGGGTGAAACCAGACGTTACGAACCGGGCGACGACATACGGAGGATTGACTGGAACGTCACGGCCAGGTTGTCCGAAGCGCACATTCGCCAGACCATCGCCGAACGAGAGCTCGAGACGTGGCTCGTGGTCGATACCGGGCCCCGGCTCGGGTATGGCTCGGTCAACCGGGAGAAACGTGATCTGGCACTGGCCGCTGCGGCCTCGGTAGGGTTCCTCACCCAACGCGACGGCAACCGGATCGGTGCAGTCCTCACCGGGCCAAACGGCGAGAAGGTCATCGGGCCACGCGGATCTCGGAAACACCTGATGCACCTCCTGCACCAGGTGGCGGGTTCTCGATCCGAGGAAGGCGACGGTGTAACCGACCTCGCCGCGTCGATCCGACGGCTTGGCGCAATCGCCAAGCGACGAGGCATGGTGGCTGTGATCAGCGACTTCCGAGTCGGGCCGGGGTGGGAGGACCACCTGGCGGTGTTGGCTCGCAAACACGACGTCATCGCCTGCGAGCTGGTCGATCCCCTGGAACTGAGTCTGCCCAATGTGGGCCTGCTCCCGGTGGTTGATCCGGGCACAGGGCAAATGATCGAAGTTCCTACTCATCGGGCCAAGGTTCGTGAGGCCTACGCCAATGCGGCACAGGAGCGGCGCGAATCGATTGCAGGAATGTTCACCCGTCACGGGATCGACCACATAGAAATGCGGACCGATCATGCCTGGCTCGATGACGTCGTGCACTTCGTCGCCAAACGCAAGCATCGCCTGCTGGCGACGGCGGGAAGGCGACGGGTATGAACGACGACATCGATCCATTTCGAGTATTCGACATTGGGTTCCTCAGCGCGGAGCGGCTGTGGTTCCTTCTGCTGATCCCGGTCTTGGTGGTGATCTACCTCGCACTTCAGCGGCGCCGGAAGGTGTATGCGGCGAGGTTGGCGAGTACCGACCTGCTGTCTTCGATTTTGCCCAACAGATCGGGTTGGCGCCGCCACGCCACTTCGGCTCTCCTACTCCTCGCCCTGACATCCATGATCCTGGGCGTCGCCGAGCCGGCACGCGAGATGGAGGTTGAACGAGACCGCGCGATCGTGATGTTGGCGATCGACGTGAGTCTGTCGATGGAGGCAGATGACATTCCGCCGTCCAGGCTGGCCGCCGCCCAACAGGCCGCCATCGAGTTTGTGGAAGGTCTGCCCCCCGGCCTCGACGTCGGTCTGGTCGGCTTTGCCGAAACCGCCAGCGTGCGCGTCTCGCCAACCCGCGATCGAAATCAGGTCATCCGGTCGATTCAATCCCTCGAGCTCCAGCCCGCCACTGCCATCGGTGAAGCCATCTTCACCTCGCTCGACGCATTGCTGAACGCTCCGTTGGACGACACCGGCACGATCCCCCCGAGCACGATCGTCCTCTTGTCCGATGGCACCACAACCGCTGGCCGGGAGGACTCAGAAGCAATTGCGGCAGCAAACGAAGCCCAGATTTCGGTTTCCACGATCTCGTTCGGTACCCAGGAAGGGTCCATCCTCTACGACGATCCGGTGACCCCCCAGGTCGAAAGCTTCCGGATCGACGTCCCCGTCGCAGAAGAGAATCTTCAGACCATCGCCGACGAGACCGGCGGCCTGTACTTCCAGGCATCGTCGCTGGAGGAACTGGAAGTGGTGTACGCCGACATCGGATCAGCGGTGGGTTCGGGGATCGAGTTCACCGAGATCGCCGAGTGGTTCGCGGCAGCAGCAGCTGTGCTGACCCTCATCGCCGCCGGATTGTCCCTCTGGTGGTTCCAACGACTGGTCTGAGCGGGATCAGGAGGGTTCTGACGGCGTAAGACCTTCGGCCGGCTGGGGGGCGGGGTCGCGGAGGTCGATGACGTGACGTTTGGGATTGTTGACCCGTTCGCTCACCACCTTGGAGCTCTGCCCTGGCTTCATGGACACCCCGTACAGAACATCAGCGGCTTCCATGGTTCGCTTCTGGTGGCTGACGATGAGGAGTTGAGCATCGTCCCGGAACTCCTGAACCAACGTGAGGAATCGGTTCAGGTTGAAATCGTCGAGGGCGGCCTCGACCTCGTCCATCACGTAGAACGGTGACGGCCGGCTTCGAAACACTGCGAACAGGAACCCGAGCGCGGTGAGGGAGCGTTCCCCTCCAGACAACAGCGAGAGCTTCTTGACGTTCTTGCCTGAAGGCTTGGCCTCGATCTCGATCCCGGTGTTCAGCAGGTCGTCTGGGTCGGTGAGGACCACTGAGCCCTTGCCACCAGGGAAGAGCTTGCCGAACAGGTCGGTGAAGTTCGACGCAACATCGGCATAGGCCGAGGCGAACACGCTCACGATCTGCTCGTCGATTTCGCGGATCAGCCCGACCAGTTCTCGGCGCGATGTCTTCACGTCTTCCATCTGGCCGCTCAGGAACTCATAGCGCTCCTTGAGTTCTTCGAACTCCTCGAGCGCCAGGGGATTGATCGGGCCCATGGCCTTGAGCTCTCGGTCCAGATCGCGGAGCCGAGCTTCCGGCGTCTGCCCAGTCTCGACCTCGGGCATCGACGCCGTCATGGCGGTTTCGGGCTCGATGTCGAGATCCCGCCGAACCGACTCTGTGAGGGTTTCCAAGCGGACTCGATCCTCGGCTTCGGCCAGGTCGACACGATTTCGGCGAGCCCTCGAGTCCTCCAGGCTCTTCTCCGCCTTCTGCCGCTCGCCCCGGTTGGCGCTCAGCTTGGCTCCGACCTGACGGGCTGCTTCGCTTTGGGCTTGGCTCACCGAATCGAGGTCGGTGAGCCACTCGTCCACCCGGCTCCGTTTGCTGAACAGTTGCTGGGTGAGGTCTTTCACCTTGTCGAGGGCGACCTGGATCACCTCTCGCCGAGCTCGTGCTGCTTCGCGTTCAGAAACCAGCCGAGCCAGCCGCGCTTCGATCTCATCTCGGCGAGTCGTGATCATCTCACGACGCTCGTCGACCGCCGCCTGCCGAGCCCTCAGATCGCTCATCACCGAGGCAAGGAGGGAAGCCTTCTCCTCCAGAGCGGCTCGGGCCTCCGCAACCGTCTGAGCGCGATCGAGGTGAGCCTTCTCGTCGGCTTCGAGGCCGGGGAGAGCAAGTTGGAGCGACGCCAGCTTCTTCCGGTCGGCCTCAGCTCGTTCGCTGATCTCGTAGCGCTGGCGGCTCAGCTGCTGCCGGGACTCTTCGATCTCTTCCAGTTCGGTCGTGGTTCGGTCCAGAACCGCCTGTGCGCGCTCGACCGCAGTCTGGTGATCGCGATGGGCGTTCTCCGCGGTCCGCTGGTACTCGCCGGCCAGAAGCAACACGCCTTCGGCCTCGTCCACCGCCTCCTCGGCAAGATGCTGGGCAGTTCGAGCGGCATCGGCCCGCTGAGCGGCATCAGCTTGGGCTGCACCCGTGGCACCGGCGCGATCGCCGGCGAGTCTCCATCCGCTCGGTCCGATCCGGTCCCCGGCCTGTGTCACGACGGTCAGCCCAGGATGTTCTGCAACCAAGTCAGCCGCGTCGGACCAGGAGCCTTCGATGGCGGCGATGCCGGCCAACAGCAGATCAAGCAACGAGCGGACATCGTTGCGTTCTGCGCTGACCAACGACCGCAAGGGTGTCAAGCCGTAAGGGAGAGAAGCTGTAGGTGGGGTCCCCGAGACGCCGAGTGGCAAGACCGCACCCGAGACCTCGGCGTCGGAGAGCGCAACGAGGGCGGAGCGGGCGGCCTCTTCGGATTCGATCAGCACTGCCTGGAGCGCCTCTGAGGCAGCGGCTTCTACCGCACCCTCCCAGCCGCCGTCGACCGAGATGAGGTCGAGCAGCGTGCCGAGCACGCCCTCTGTGCCGGCGAGGGTGTCGACCCCGGCTCGGTTTCGGGCCTCCTCCAAAGCCTGGGCCAGGGCGTCGGCCCTGGCCTCCCACCGGCTGAGCTCTTCGAGGGCTGCCCGACGAACGTCATTGGCCTCTCTCAGCGCGGCCTCGGCGTCGACAAGTGCACCATTTGCGAGGTTGAGGTCATCGCGGAGGGTTCCGTCGGTGTCCTCCCCGACCAGGGCCCGGGCCTGGGCTTGTTCTGTGAGAAGACGGTCGCGCCGGGTCGACAGTGCGGAAATCTGTTCGTTGAGCCGGGAGTCCTCAGCCTGGTCCCGTTCGGAAGCTGATTCGAGCGCACTCAGCTGTGCTCTGACTTCGGCCGCTTCGTTGCCAACCGGTGTGACGCCGTCGCCCCATTGCTGTTCGAACGCCGCCCGATCCCGGTCCAACTCCTTCTCCGAAACCCTCGCCTGGGTCATCTCGGGTTTGAGGTTCTGGGCGTCGGCCTCGACCGCAGCGAGGTCGTCTGAGAGCTGAGCTGCCTCCGCTTCGAGCGACGACACCAAACCTTCGTCGACGGCGCTCTGGAGTTCACCTTCGAGCCGACGGCGGCGTTCGGAGACCACATTGGTCTGGCCCAGGATTCGTTCTCGCACCGACCGGGCTCGGCTCAGAACGTCGTCAACCTCGGACCCTCCGAGGGCTGCGAGTTCGGCTTCTCCGTCAAGAATCAGGGCATCCAGGCGAGCGAGATCGCGTTGCAGTTCGGACTCCCGGTTCGACGCGCTGAGACGATCTCGTTTGTGAGCTTCCAGTTTCTGGGAGAGACCGGTGAGTTCTCGACCCACCAGGTAGGTACGGAGAGCCGTGGCTTCAGCCAGCACGGCGCCGTGGCGACGGGCCGCGTCGGCCTGCTTCTCCAGAGGCCGGAGCTGCCGTTTGACCTCGCGCACGAGATCGGCGACGCGGTTGAGGTTCTCCTCGGTGGAGGCAAGCCGTCGTTCGGCCCGTTCCTTGCGCTTCCGGTATTTCAGCACGCCGGCGGCTTCCTCGATGACCCCGCGACGTTCCTCGGGCCGGCTGTTGAGCACGGCGTCGATCTGGCCCTGCGACACGATGATGTGTTGCTGTCGTCCCACGCCGCTGTCGCTCAACAGTTCGGTGATGTCGAGCAGGCGACAGCTCGCCCCGTTGATCTTGTAGTCACTCTCCCCCGAGCGGAACAGGGTTCGGGTGATCGTCACCTCGGAGAACTCGATGGGAAGGACGCCGTCGGTGTTGTCGATGGTCAGGCTGACCTCGGCCCGACCCAACGCCGCTTTGGCTTGAGTCCCGGCGAAGATGACATCTTCCATTTTGGCCGATCGGACCGCACTGGGGGCTTGGGCGCCGAGTACCCAGGCGATCGCATCGACCACGTTGCTCTTGCCGCTGCCGTTCGGGCCGACGACCACGGTGATGCCATCTTGAAGGTCCAGGGTTGCATGATCTGCAAACGACTTGAATCCCTTGATGGACAACGTCTTCAGATACATATGGGCCAAATCCTAGCCGTGTGATTTGACCTGCAGTCGCCAAACGCAACCAGTGACCATTTGGCCACACTTCGGTCCTCGATCCGGCTCCAGCCATTGAATCTCCAGGTCGCAGCGATCCTCGCCGTACAAGACGCGTGGCCTGATCCGTGTGACCCACGAACATGGGTCAAAAGACTCAAGTTCGGGACCACCAAATGCCGAGGAAGGGGTCTATGCCGTCACCGCAGTACCGGCCGGACAGGTCCATCCAACCGATACCTCGCAGGCTGCCCGCCCCGCTTCAGCGATCGCTGGAACTGCTGGCCCAGCGTCGGGAGCCCGTGAGTAACACCGAACGCCGGGACCTGGTCCGTGCCCTGTTCCACGAGCGCGATCGCCGCCGGCCGTACTTCAACCGGTTCATGTCACTGATGATGCTGTCAGTGCTCATCGCGGTTCTCGGCGTGCTCGCCGACTCAACCGCAGTCGTCATCGGCGCCATGCTCGTGGCTCCGCTCATGGACCCCGTGCTCGGGGTGGCCGTTGCGCTTGTCATGGACTGGCGGGAACGGGTCTTCACCTCGGGCCTGACGGTCGTGATCGGTTCAGCCGCGGCGGTAGGGGTCGCAGCTTTTGTCAGCTTCCTTTTGCCGGGTGACCCCGAGCGGCTCAGCGGCGAACTGCTCGCTCGCACATCCCCGACACTGATCGATCTCGCGGTCGCTCTGGTCGCCGGCTCGGCCGGTGCCTACGCAAAACTGCGACGTCAGGCGGCCGATGCCATCGTGGGCGTCGCGGTCGCGGTTGCACTGGTACCGCCGTTGGCGGTGGTCGGAACGACGCTCGAGCTAGGCCGCTACCAGATGGCCCTCGGTGCGTTCCTGCTCTTCCTGGCCAACGTCAGCGGCATCATCACTGCCGCCGCAACAACGTTCGTGATCCTGGGTCTGGTTCCATCGAGCCGGCTGCGGACCACCCGAAGCCACGTGGCCCAGAGCCTCCGTCTGGCCGTGCTGGGAACGGTTGCCATCATTGCCCCGCTCCAACTCGTCGACGCATGGCGACCCGAACCGACGTTGGACTCGGACCCGGAGGAGCTGGTGGCCGAGGCAGTGGCAGCATGGCGGACCGATGTGTCGATCATCGCCATGGACCTTCAGATGGGCGGATCCGAGTCAACCCCGGTGCTGGGGCTCGCCGTCGCCGCTGGTCCCGACACCGACGAACCACTCGGGGTTGAAGACCTCGCCGCTGATTTGTCAACGATCATCGGAGAGCCGATTCGGGTTGAACTCACGACCGTGGAGAGCACCGTGGAATCCGCCACCGGGAACGAGCCCGCCGGAGATGACGGTGGCACTCAAACCGAGGAGCCGTGACCTGGTCGAAGGCTAGACCTGGGTGGAGCAGTAGTAGACAGTGTGGCCCTTGTACTTTGCTTTGAGGATCGGTGTACGCGATCGGGGGCTCAGTTCGCCGGCTTTGCCATAGACCGCGATGTGCTCGGCGTAGCTGCCGGGATTCCCTTCGATGTCAGCCCAGGGGCGGTCCTCCAAGGTCGTACCGCGGTATTTGATCGCATCGTGGAGGATCGTGGTGATCGACCGATTCAGCCGTCGCAACTCTTGGGTCGACAGCTTGTTGGCGGGCCTGTCGTACATCAGTCCGGCGTCAAACAGAATCTCATCGCTGTAGAGGTCGCCGATTCCGACGAAGTTGTCCGGGTCGGTGAGGAAGGTCTTCAGGGCCTGGTCGCTGTTGAGCACGAAACGACCAAAGATGTTCCACGGAACCGGGTCGGCCAAGAGGTCCAACCCCCTCCCCCGCTTGAGATGCTGGTCGAGTTCCTCTGTGGGGACGACTCCCAGCTCGCCGGTGGCGCCCTTGTCGACGAAGCGAAGGTCCCCTCCCTGGGTGAACGTGATGATCACCTGGGTGTTGGGTGCCACAGCGGTACGAGAGGGACACCGGGAGATCACGGTTTCATCACCGGGATGCATGAGCAACGTGTGCTCGTTATTGAGCTTGGTCACGATCGTCATGCCAACCCGGGTGGTCTCGACGAACTTCGCACCCTCGAGCAGAGACGTGAGGCTCTTCTTGTTCTTGTGGAGTGGCGTCGACTTGAGGCCCTTCACGTCGACCGATTTCACCTTGCGCCCCGCGGTGTCACGTTCGAGATCACGCCGAACGATCTCTAGTTCGGGTAGTTCGGGCTCAACCATTGGGTTCCTCATTCGCTTCTGCAGCATGGTGACGAGTTGGGTGACCCAACTCGCGTTCGGACAGCAGGTTCCAGGCGGCTTCCGCAGCGGCCTGTTCTGCTCGTTTCTTGGAGGTTCCCTGACCCTCGCCACACTTTTCGGTGCCGACGAAGGCAACCGCGGCGAAACGTCGATCGTGATCTGGGCCCGATGCCGAGAGGCGGTACGTGGGGCTCGCAAGGTCAAGGTTGGAGGCGAGCTCCTGAAGGCGGGTCTTGAAGTCCTCGCCACCGGGGCGGGCAGCGCTGTGCAGAATGCTGTCACCGAGAAGGTGAAGGGCAGCAGCCCGCGCCGACTCCCAACCACCGTCGACGAACAGCGCACCGATGACGGCCTCGAAGCAGTCGGCGAGAATGGACTCTTTCTGCCGGCCACCCGAGGAAGCCTCACCCTTGCCCAGACGCAGCAGTGAGCCGAGATTCATGCTCTGGGCGACACTGGCGAGGTTGGAGGTGTTCACCACCGACGCTCGAAGCTTGGCCAGCTCACCCTCGGGAAGATCGGAGTAGGTGTTGTAGGTGTAGTCGGTAACGGCAAGACCGACGACGGAGTCACCGAGAAACTCGAGACGTTCGTTGGATTCGCTGCCGGGATTCTCGGCGATGTAACTGCGGTGGGTCATGGCCAATTCGACAAGGGACCAGTCGTCGAACTGGTACTTCAAGTGTTCTGCGAGTTGTTGATAGCCGTCACTCAGGACTTGTCTCCGACTCGGCTATACACGTAATCCACTGCGTCGCGAACCAGCCGGAGATCCTGGAGATCCTCGTCTTCGATCCTGAACCCGACCGTTCGTTCCGCCAGCTCTTCTTCAAGAGCTTCCACCAATTCGATAAGGGCCAGCGAGTCAGCCTCGAGATCGTCGGCGAAGGAGTCGCCCTCGTTGATCTGATCCGGTTCGATCTCTAAAATGTCGGCGAGTCGGTCCCGAACAAGCGTGACGACGTCGAGACGCGTCATTGGTACTGAGTTCATGTGCGTTTCTGCTGGCATCGCTCACCTCCGAGCGCGCAGGATTATAGCAGCAGAACTTCTTGACGACTACGAGAGAGACGTGCTAACGGCCCTCTCGTCAGCCGAAGCAGGCGGCGGAACCTCGACCTCGGTCAACGCTCTGAGCTCGGCATTCACGTCATGATCTTGTTCCAGGGGGCTGCTGGACTCCCCGAAATACGCGTCCACGACCGACTGTCGATGGCCTTGAATGTTGTTGAATGTCACCTCGGCCCCAGGCAGCGCACCCCGGCCGGCATCGATTCGTTTCCGGTCCGACGGCACCGTTTCTGGATCGATCAGTTCGACCGGCAAGACGATTCGTGCGGTGATTCCACCGGCTGCGCGTTCAAGCAGTCTCACGTCAAGACCGAAACGCATGGCGATCCGGCCGATCAGAGCGAATCCGAGGTTTTTGCTGGAGTGGTCGTTGGCAAGACCGGGCGAGTGGAGGGCTTTGTTGATTCGGTCGCGATCTTCGGGGGCCATGCCTTCGCCGGCATCATGCACCAAGAATGCCCACCCGGCGGAGACCCACTCGGCTTCGATGGTCACGCGATTGTGTGGTTCGGGCCTTCCCGCTCCAGCCGTGAGGGCGTTCTCGATGACTTCGGCCAGCACGTGGGCCACATCAGGTGCAGCCAGACCATGCAGACGGACGTCGTCCATCGGGCTGATCTCCACCCGGTCGAAGTCGGAGACCTCACCGAGTGCAAGGCGGGCGGTGTTCACTGCGCTGATCGGCTTGGTCCAGCGACGATCGCTGCGCCCTCCTCCCAAGGTCAGCCCTGCTTCAATATTGCGCTGCAAACGTGTTGCGATGTGGTCGATCGCGAAGAGTCGCGTCCGAACTTCGGTAGATCCGTCGGCGGAGCGCCAGGAGGAGACGTGCCGCACGAGCTCATGCAGCAACGCCGCGTTCCGGTGGGCGATCGTGACCATACGCCCGGACAGCTGCTGCCTGGTCTTGGTTTCCCGCACGGCGATGTCGAAGAATCGGTCCTGGAGGGAGTTGATGGCACCGACCAACTGGTCGACCTCGTCGTCAGTCGACGCCGACAGGTGTTTGGGTCTGGTTGGGCTCACCTTGCCACGGGCGAAGGCTTCGTCGATCTGAGGAAGCCGCTCTTTGACAAGCCGCTTGGCCTCGAGGGCGGCCGAGGCCATCGGTGCCGAGACTGACTGGTAGAGGGCTACCGCAATCGCGCAGAGCACCAGTACTCCGAACAACCCGAAAAGGCCAAAGGCGTTGCGACGATTCTGGGCTGCCAGTGTCACCGACTCGAGCTCGGTCAGCGCAGAACTCACATGTTGGTTTCGGGCCGTGGCCCAACGAGACCGAGCGTCGCTGTGGCTCTGAACCGCCGAGGCAGGATCCACCAACATCTGCTCCGCGTTGAGCAGATCCTCCATGGCGGTGACACGAAGGTCGCTCATCACCCTCGTCGACTCGAGGGCCCGTTGGATCGGGCCGTCAGGATCGGTTGTGGTTCGGTCATCCAACGCCTCGCGCTCTGCTGCAGCGACGGCGAAGAGTTGTGCCACCTCAGTGGTCGAACGAATGTCCTCCGATGTCCGCGACACAAAGGCCAGCCATGCGTCGTCCTCGGCTTTCATGAAACGATGGATGTGCTCGAGGTCTGTGAGCGCAAGAGCAGCGGTGGATGAAGAGGTCTGGATGTCGATCCGGTTTGCTGCGTCGAGCAGAGTTTCGCTCGCCCGACCGTAGTTGTCGGACCGCCCGACGGGAGTCGAGCGCGCCGCTGAGAGCGCGGTCCAGACCCGATCGTTGAGCACCTGATCGCCCAGCGGTGCCAATTCTTCGATCGCAACGTCGGTTCTCAGCGTTATCTCGTCGACGGCCGGCGGGGAAGCCTCAGCAGATTGGGTTTCGGCGATGACCGCTGCGAGGCGCTCATCGGCGATGGCTAGTGCCGCACTCTGCAGACTCGATACCTGATCGAACTCAGCCTGAGCAACCAGGCCATCGTCGGCGTCTCGGACGGAACTGGTGACGCCGGCAGCGGCGACCAGTCCCAGGGCGAGGACTGGGAACGCGAACGCGACAGCAACTTTGCGCCGAAGAGGTAGTGAATGCGACATCGCTGTTCTTTTCGGCACAACTTGGCCGGTGGTGAGTGTCTTGGCCGGTTAGGAAGGGGCAAAAACGGCTCGGAAGTCGTCGACAACCGAGGAGGCAGCCATTTCTGCAGTCGTCCGGATGGCGTTGGCGAGCGTGTCGGCGTCGGAGGACCCGTGGGAGATGACCGACACCTTCTTGGTTCCGCACAACATCGCTGCGCCGATCAGATTGGGGTCGAGTGCCCTGAACAACGGATCGAGAATGGGGTCGACAATCGATGCCGTGGCTGCCGCATCGGGGGTCGAAACCAGCGCAGCCCGAATGGCATCGAGGGCGAGGGCAACCCCGCCTTCCAGGGATTTCAGCACAACGTTTCCGGTGAATCCGTCCGCCACCATGACATCAGCATCGCCGGTCATGAGGTCGCGCCCTTCGAGATTGCCCACGAACTCGGCCCCGCATCGCTCGGCCCAATCAGTCGATTCGAAGAGCTGGACGGCTTCCTTCACCAGCGCATTTCCCTTGCCCGCCTCCTCTCCGATGGTGAGTATCGCCACACGGGGGCGCTCGATCCCGAATCGGGAGCGGGCGTACACGGCTCCGAGCTGGCCAAATTGGACGAGCATTTCCGGAGTGGCGTCGGGGTTTGCGCCGCAGTCGAGCAACGAACACGGCGTGGATCCGAGAACCGGAAACGGGACCGCAATGGCCGGTCGGGCGACTCCCTTGACCCTCCCGATCCGAAGCAGGCTCGCTGCCATGGCAGCGCCGGTGTTGCCGGCGGAGAGAAGGGCGGCCGCATGGCCGTCGCGAACCGCCTCGGCGGCACGGACGATGCTGCTGTCCTTCATCCGGCGCACGCTTGCCGCAGGCTCGGCACCCATGGCCACGACCTCGGATGCGTGCCGGATCGAGATCAGGGGGTGGTTCTTGATCGCAGGATCGACTTCTGTGATCGCCACTTCGTCGCCGACGAGCAACGATGAGACCTGGTCGCGTTCAGCTGCCAGGATCGCCCCTTCAACCACTGATCGGGGCGCGGCATCGCCTCCCATGGCGTCGACGGCTACGGGACGAGGATCGTTCACTTCGACTGAGGGCGCCGTCGAGGGCGAACTAGACGTCGACGACCTGGCGGCCCTTGTAATAGCCACAGCTCTGGCAGGCGCGATGGGGAATCTTCATCGCGCTGCACTGAGGGCAGCGGCTCTTGGGTGCAGCGCTCAGTGACCAGGCAGACGCTCGACGGCTGCGGGTCTTGGACTTCGATGTCTTTTTCTTGGGAACAGCCATTGCTCACACCTTGCTAGATCGACCGGTAAGCGTACCGGCGCTGCCCCGACGCACCTACCTCCTGTCAGCGATGGTCCTGACCTTGACGCGCCTCCTCGTCGAGCTCCAACTCGCCGAGAACGGCCCACCGTGGGTCTCCGACCTGCTCCTGGGGGGCGTCGGGATCCAACGGTCGCTCCCCCACACCGGGACGGTAACGATCCGGATCGGGTCCCTCGCAGGTAACTTCACAGAGCGGCGATAGCGGCAGTGAAGCCAGCGCTGTGTCGTGAATCACCTGATCGAGCACCACTGTCTCGCCATCGAAGGGGATCAGATCACCGCCTGGCTCCGCTCCAACTTGGAAGATCTCGTCAACGAACGCGTGCTCTTCGCCCGCTACCGGCTCCAGGCATCGGCGGCAATCGGCGATCCACTGGACGGCCAGGTAGCCGGTGACCGACACCCCTCGTTCGATCGATTCGATGGTCAACGTCCCGGTGACCGGTTCGGGGGTGGTCCGGGTGGCAATCACCTCACGCTCGGGCAGCTTCTGCTCCACCTCGACCGAGAGCCGCTGGCCGAGACGTTGCCGAAGTGCGCCCACATGGACGCGATGTTGGGCGATGCGAGGCATCCTGGGCCGTCTAGCTGGCTGGTGGAGGTGGCGGCTGATTGGCCTGCACACCCTGGCTGGGGGTGACGTCGCCCTCGAGAGCGGCCGAGCCCAGCAACTTCTCTCGGCCCTGCTGCAGCGTGCGCGAAGTACGTTCCAGAACGGCTTCGAAGCTCGCGAGCTTGTGGTCGCAATAGTCCTCCACCCGGCGTTGCAGGGTGCGAGCATCGGCGCGGGCTTCTGCAACGATCTGGCGAGCTCGGGCCTCGGCGGCCCTGGTGATCTCCTGCCGTTCGATCATGCGGGAAACCTGGGCGCGACCCTGATCGATGATCTCTTGTCGTTCCTGACGAGCCTGGGCCAGGAACTCTTCCTTTTCTTTGAGCAACCATCGTGCTCGGCGAAGTTCTTCGGGCAATGTTTCGCGGATTTCCTCGAGGACGTCGAGCAACTCGGCCTTGTTGACCTTGACAGTGGACGACATCGGCAGCGGACGACCGGCCGCGACCATCCCGATCGCCTCATCGATGAGTGCCTCGAGTTCGGGGACGGCGTATTGTTCGCTTGCGCTCGCGCTGAGATCTATCGCTGGTTCGGCCTCGTCGGTGAGGTCGATAACCGGATCGGCGACCGGCGGGTACTCATCGGACGAGGCATAGTCGTACGGCGATGTCCGTTGATCGGTCATTGTCCCAACGCTCCTGTCTTTCGTTGCATCGCGTCCCATACGGGCTGTGGAACAAGTGGAGAGATGTCGCCCCCACGTATTCCTATTTCACGAAGATACCTGCTGGCGACGAGCGCCGCAGCGCCGACACCGGGGACGAACAGTGTTTGAATTCCGCCCGTGACTCCGTTCGTGTTGGCTTGCACCATCTCTGAATCCAGGTCGGTCGAGGTTCGGATACCTTTCACAAGCACGTCGGCCTGATGAAGGGTGGCGGCTGTGGTCACGAGACCCTCGAACGCCGTGACCTGCACATTCTTCAGATCAACGACCGATTCAACGATCATTTCTTTGCGCTCATCCACGGTGAACATGCCAGATGGTTTTGCCGGGTTGTACCCGATAGCCACCACGACCGTGTCGAAGAGGGACGCAGCCACGCGCACGACGGCGAGATGGCCGTTGTGAAACGGATCGAATGATCCGGGAAGAAGGGCTGCGGGCATGGCGTCGCACAGCGTACTGCATCGCCATCCCGTTGCCGGGAGCACGACTACCCGACTCGCCTAGCCAGTACTACCTGTGGTCGACCGTACGATCGACGTCTCACTTCCTCCCATTCGGGGGTGAGTTGCAGTTCTCCCTCGGTGTGCGCAACCAGCAGGTGGGCGGGGATCAGTGGCAA
>JBLYYW010000180.1:0-9139 GCA_048550155.1 Acidimicrobiales bacterium
CTCAGCCCGTCGGCGGGACCGGCCGAAGCACCGATTCCCGATATTGCGGGATTCGAGGCCATCCGAGAAATCTCTGATCCTCCCAATGACGACTACGGGCCTGGGACCTACACCTATCCGACCGACGCAGTCTTCAGCCCGGGAAGCTATGACCTGCTGGAGGTCCTGGCTGGAGAGAGCGGCGATGGTGCCGTCGTCGACTACGTCTTCTCTTTCCTGTTCGATGCACCGGTCCTCAACCCGTGGGGATCTCCAGCCGGCCTGAGCATCCAGAGCATCGACGTCTATCTCGACTACGACCCCGGTGAGGGAACCGGCCGCCGTGAGCTACTCGACGGCAGGAATGCCGAACTGCCCGGTGACAGCGGCTGGGAGGTCGCCCTGGCGATCGAAGGGTGGGATCGGGCCATAGCGATCCCCAGCGGTGACGGCACCTATGCAGAGAACGACACCGGCATGATCGTCTCGGTGTTGGCCGAACAGGGTCTGGTGACGGTACGGGTTCCCCAAGCGTCGCTGCCATCCGGTCTCGATCTCGCCACCGCCGGTATCGGTGTTGCGATCATGTCACAGGAGGGTTTTCCCAGCCCCGGTGTCCGCCGTGTCCGCGACGTCGAGACCCAGGCGTCCCAGTGGAGTGTCGGGGGTGGCGACTCCGCCGCCGGTGACACCCGAGTGCTCGACGCCCTGTTACCCGACGGTGGGGCCCAAGAGGCAGATCTGACTCGGAATCTCCTCCCGATCGTGACTCCCTAGAACCCGAAGCGTCGAACAACTCCGCTCGGTCAAGGCTGACGTTTGCCTCTGGGTCAGCCGTACGCAACGGAGTACAACTGGGGTGACAAGAGGAGACCCAATGGCCCCGCAGACTCACCGCCTCGGGAAGTTTGGTCACGTACTGCTCACTGCCCTGGTTGTGTGCACCCTTGTGGCCACTGCGATCCCTGCCTCGCTGGGTAATCCGGCCGTGGCCCAGCCTCGGGGGCAGCACTTTGACCTCGAACTCGTCAAGGACATCCGCCCGGGTCCATTTTCAAGCGACCTCGGTCAGCTCAACGAGATGACCGTTTTTGGTGACAGCGTGTTGTTCCTTGCCGATGACGGCATCCACGGCCTCGAACTATGGATCTCCGACGGTACTGAGGGCGGGACCAGACTGGTCAAGGACATCTCCCCCGGAGACAACATCGCCACGCCGCCGCTGTTTACCGTGTTGGGTGACAGGGCGCTGTTTCGAATCAACCAAGCGGGACATGGCGTCGAGTTGTGGACAACCGATGGCACCGAGGCCGGCACTCAGATGGTCAAAGACATCTCGCCCGGTCCGGAGAGCAGCTGGCCCAGAGACCTGACCCGTTTCGGCGACCGCGTGCTGTTCACCGTCGTGGGCTCCAATACGGATCCGGGGTTGTGGATTAGCGATGGGACCAGCGCGGGCACGGGGGCTCTCAGCTCCGTTCATCCAGTATTCGCCACTGCACGACTGTTTGTTCAGGTCGGTCAGCGACTTGTGTTTCGAGGTTATGACGATGCTCATGGCGCAGCACTGTGGACATCCGATCTGACAACAGAGGGGACGAATCTCCTTGTCGAGCTCGCACCGGGACCAATGTCGGCCGGCATCAACGAGCTCGCACGATTGGGGAACGGCGTCCTCTTCACCACCGTGGGCTCGAGCGGCACCGAACTCTTCTTCTCCGACCTGACCCAGACCGGCACGCAGCGGTTGGCCAACGTGTACCCGAAGCCACATAGCCCTTATCCGGCCCATCTCACCATTGTGGGCGACCGGGCCGTCTTCACCGCTGGGCCAGAGCTATGGATGACCGACGGAACCGTCGAGGGAACCAATCGGCTGACGGCCCCCGCCCCGTTTGGGAGCAGCGACCCCGCCGACTACACGGTCTTGGGGAACACGATCCTGTTCTCCGCCGTCACACCTCACTGGGGTCGAGAGCTATGGGTGACCGACGGAACCGAGGCCGGCACCGTCCTGGTGAAAGACATCAAACCTGGTACTGGATCGAGCTCACCACGCCATCTCACCGTATTCGGTGATCAAGTGTTCTTCTACGGTGATGACGGCCCCCACAGCGCCGAACCGTGGGTCACCGACGGGACCCAAGCCGGAACGATGATGGTGGGAGACCTCAACCCCGGTACCGCATGGAGTAGCCCGGAGTCCTTCACTGTTCTGGGTGACCGCCTGCTCTTCGCTGCGGACGACGGTGTCCACGGCCGTGAACTCTGGTCGCTGACCCGACCTGAACCCGACCCTCTCCCTTCCTCGATGGCCGACGCAACCACGCTGGACGATCTCGTCTTGTCCGAGGATTATGAGCCCGACGTTCACGGGCACATCCTCCGCCTGTACCCGGCCTTCTTTGGCCGCGAGGCCGATCTCTCTGGCGCCAAGTACTGGATCATCGACGTTCACGACACGGCGGGCGCTTCCCTCGATCAGATCACCACGTACTTCGCCAACGACGAACAGCCCGAGTTTTTGAGGCGCTACGAAGACATCGCGACCGACGATCACCGGGCGTACCTGTCCCGGATCTATCACAACATGCTGGGACGATCGCCGGACTCCGCCGGATTTTCTTACTGGCTCGCGTTCATGGCCTCCGGGGAACTCGACCGGGCCGGCGTGGTTCGCTACGTCGCTCTCGACACCGAGTTCATCAATCGCTACCCCTACCGACCATAGCGTCGCAGCTCAACTCGCTCCGTTGGTAGGCGGGCACCGTCGGTGATATCTCAAGCCGGTGAGGGTGACTTAACCCACCCAGGACCGGAATCAGGGGTCGTGCCAAACCGGTTTGGACCGCTAAGTTCGACAGTGCGCGGAGTTAGCAAGGCATCACATCTTCCACTCGGGGGCTCATCACTCATGACTCACTTCTTATTGCGTACCTTTGGTGCGCTCCTTCTGCTCATCACCACCCTCGTTGCGACGTCAGCTCCAGCGTCGGCAGCCGGGTCGGTGTACTACGTCGGGCCCGGAGGCAACGACAACAACGCCGGGACCTCGATCAACGCACCGGTGGCAACTCTCCAGCACGGCGCGGGACTACTCGGTCCCGGTGACACGCTGTGGGTGCTGGAAGGAACCTACGACGGGTTCAGCATGAGCGCTACGGGCGCACCCAACAACTACGCCCGCATCGCAGCATTGCCGGGCGCGACCCCGGTAATTGATGCCGGCGACGGAAACGGTGCCCATTTCCACGACACAAGCTACGTGGAGATGTGGGGGCTCGAGCTACGCGGTGACTCCGGTTCAGGAAACTCCCCGTACGGGATCGGTGTTCTGATCACCGGGAGTTCGCATCACATCCGGCTCGTGCAGAACGAGATCCATCACTTCGGCGCCGGTGGTCTGATCACCTTCCAAAGCGGCGATCACCTCGAGTTCTATCACAACACTGTGCACAACAACGCCAACTGGAATCCCGATCAACACTCGGGGATTTCACTACTCGGCTTGGTTGACGACGGGACGGCCACCAGCGGTTCATACGCCAACTACATCGTTGGAAACCTGATCTACACCAATGAGGTGAAAGTCACGACCGATCAGTTCGGTGGCGGCTCACGTGTCACAGACGGAAACTGTTTCGTTGTCGACGTCACACTGGAGTCGAACTACACGAGAAAGACCCTCTTCGGCTCCAACATCTGTGTGAACAACGGTGGCCGAGGAACCCAGGTGTACAAGAGCGCCGATGTCGACGTCGTCAACAACACCTTCTACCAGAACATGCGAACCCCTGATGTGGCCCGCATCGGCTCTGAAGTCATGGCCTATGACTCCCGGCGGGTCCGATTCGCCAACAACCTGATCGTGTCCCGCCCGGACGTGCTTCCCCTCACCACCGGGATCACGTCACCGGTTTCCTACGCCAACAACCTCACCGTCGGCACGAGGGACCCGTCCAAATCGGCCTCGGACCGTCACCTCTCACACGGCACCCGTGTGCTCAACAACCCAGGTATCAACCCGTCGGATCTGACCGTCTCCAACTTCACCCCCTCCTCGGGCAGTGCAGCCATCGACCACGGGACCGCGTCATACATCGGTGCCTTGCCGGTTGACTTCCAGGGCAACGCCCGTTCCGCCGGATCAGCGCCCGATGCAGGTGCGGTCGAGTCCGGTGCCGGTCCGACCTCGAGTTGGCGGTGGAGTGGATCGTTGGACGGCCCAGGTGTCACGCCGCCTCCTCAACCTGAACCCGAACCAGAGCCGCAGCCCCTGCCCCCTGAAGAACGCAGGGCCGCCATGGGACGTCTCTACTCCGCAGCGTTCTTGCGGGCCCCGGACCCGGCTGGGCTCCAGTACTGGCTCTCGGTCGATGCTGGTCTGATCGACGTTGCGTACGTCTTCACCATCAGCGAGGAGTTCAAGATCCGGTACGGCGACCTGGATGATCGTGCGTTCGTCGACCGGATCTACCGTAACGTGCTCGAACGGTCCCCGGATGCGGCAGGATTCGCGTACTGGACCGGTCTCATGGACAATGGACTCAGCCGTCAGGAGGTCCTGTTGTATTTCAGCGACTCCGCGGAATTCCGCAACAACTAGCTGTCGAATCCGAGTCCACTCTCGAACCTGTCACACCTCCTTGTCATACTGAGATCAGTGCAGACAAGGAGTACACAGATGGGCAACGAGATCTTCACAACCGCTACAGACTTCGCCTCGATCGGCCGGCTACTGGCAGATGCCGCGGCCTCACGTCGGATAGAGGCACCGTCATTCCGCAGCCCTCCCCGTTTACCGTCGGTGCAGCGATCGGTCACCCGGAACCGTGACGGCTCGATCACCGTCGCAGTCGTGGTGCGCAATCGTCCGGTTCTGGCCGTGGTTGCCGACATGATCGACGGTGTCGTGCTGGCGTCGGGGCTACAGGGGGGTGAGGCGGGAACGTACTACAACGAGTTGTGGGCGACCGCACAGGACTGGATGCAGGATCACTACTCACCCACCCCAGCTCCTCGGCCCCACCTCACCATCGCCGCATAGATGTCACTCGCAGTCACCTCGCTCAACGCTGCCCAGCAGCAGGTCCTCGATCAACTGGGATCCACCGATCGCCCAACATTCGAACCAGAACTTCGCGTGCACCTTCGTCACGAGCTCGATCAAGCGTTCGAGCCCATGCTCGAGCTGGTCTCCGAGCAAAACCCGCTGTTCGTTTCCAAGCGAACGATCGGCTTGGTGCACAGTTGTGAGCAGCTCTATGTGGCCGATCGGACCGAAGAGTTCCAGTGGTCGACACCGATCGCTCGCGGAATGGTGGCGCACAAGGCGATCGAGTTGCTGGTCGGATTTCGAGGCAACCCCACCCCACTGGACCTGGTCGATGCAGCCATCGCCCGCCTCGAGAACGACGTGTACGGACCGGGAGAATTCCTCCGCAGCCTCGATGAGGGCGAGCGGGCCGAGCTCGTCTCATTGGCCAACGATCGGGTCACCACCTTCATGGAGACGTTCCCACCCCTGGACCGACGATGGCGCCCCGCTACCGAGGCCAAGGTGCGGGCCGAGTTCGGCAACGGGAAGATCCAGCTGTCTGGAAAGATCGACCTTCAGCTCGGCTTCGCTCGGGGCAACCAGGCCGGCAAGGTCACGATCGATCTCAAAACGGGCCGCACCCATCGCTCCCACATCGATGACTTGCGGTTCTATGCCCTGATCGACACGTTGAAGACCGGAACTCCGCCCCGCCTCCTGGTCAGTTACTACCTCGAACAGGGAACACCACACACCGAAGAGGTCACCGAAGAACTGTTGTGGTCAGCCGCCCGCCGCACAGCGGAGGCCGTCGGCCGGATCGTCGAGCTGAACGACGACGGTGTCACCCCCGAACGCACCCCCTGCGGCTCGTGTACCTTCTGCCCCGTACGAACCTCATGCGAGCCGGGGGCGGCCTACCTGGCCGAACGACGTCAACTCTCCTGAGTGCTCCGCTGAGCGTCGGAAGAAGTGAACTCTTCTGTCGCTCCCGACCCATACCGGCGCTGAAACACCACCCACGCAAGGGCACCAGCCAGAATCGGAAGCCAGAGCGAAACGATCCTGTAGGCCAGCGTTGCGAGCAGCGCATCACCCTTTGTGATGCCCGACAACACCAGCAAATAGGTCATGCCGGTTTCCACAAACCCGAATCCACCCGGCGTCACCGGGATCATCGTCAACAGGGCCCCTCCGGTGTAGGCCAGAAGCACCAACGACAGTCGAGGGTCTGCGCCGACCGCTACGAGCGCCGTGACGAGCACAAGGTAATCGAAGACCCAATTGAGAGCGGCCGCCACAATGGCGAGGAGCCAGCGATCGCCGATTGCGGCAACCATACGATCCCGCTCCTGAACGAGCTTCCGCGGGTCGGTGCGCCAAGGGCGACGAAAGAGCCGTCCGGACCACGCAACGATCTTGGACACAACAAGACCAAGCCGCAGGAGGGGTCGTGTGGTCCTGACCGAGATCACACCCACACAGACGAGCAGCGGAAACATCACAGCCCCGGCCAAGACTGCCGGGAGCAGACTCTCCGGAATCGGTGCGCCGAGCAATGCGAGGGCCACGCCCGCAGCGGGAAACGCAGCAAGGGCTGTCGTGGAAAGACCGCTCGTGGCGGCCAATGCAGCGCCGGCCTGACCGCTCGAGGTGCCGCTCACCGACAGCATGCGATAGAGGACCGCTCCCCCAACCGCAGCGCCCCCGGGGATCACTCTGCTCGCCGCATTCGATGCGAGCTGACTGGTTGATGCCACGAACCACGACACCTTGGGAAGCACGATTCGGGTGAGCCACCAGAGGAACCCGAAGCTGACGAGTTCGAAGAAGATCATCAGCAAGAACCATCGACGGTTGATCTTCACCAATTCTGGTGCGGAGTTGATGAGCTCAAGAATGTCGGGCGCGAAGTAGTACAGGGACAGCATCCCAACGGACATGATCACGGCCCGTCGAAACAGCCAAGAGCCACCGGGCAGGTCAGAAATCGGGAAATTCATGCGCCACCGAATTCGATGAGCGACCGGCCGAACCGGTTCAGGAGCCGATCCAAACCGGCGAGCGGAAGGCCCACGATCGAGCTGTAGTCGCCTTCGACCCGCTCCACGAAGACCGATGCCGCGCCCTGGATGCCGTACGACCCAGCCTTGCCGCGGTGCTCTCCCGAACTCAGATACCAGGAAAGGTCCCGTGCTGTGAGTGGACGAAACCAAACCGAGGTAACTTCTATCGCGGACTCGATGGCGCAGTCCACTGCTGAGCAGACGGCGATGCCGCTGACGACTTCGTGCCGACGACCGCTCAGCAATCTCAGCATTCGGCGGGCATCGTTGTCATCGTCGGGTTTGCCGAGGATTTCTCCTCCGCACAAGACGGTAGTGTCGCCACCTGCGACATAGAGACCCCCCAGGTCCGGGGTTGTTTGGCCGAGGATTTCTGCGGCTCGCACGACCTTGCAAACGGCCAGGCGTTCCACCATCTCGGCCGACGATTCGTCGGGGTGCTGGGTTTCGTCGACGTCAGCGGGCACCTGGTCACACCGGATTCCCAGCTGGGCCAGCAGTTCAACCCGGCGCGGGGACGCCGAGGCAAGGGCGAGTCGCACGGGCGATTCCGACACTGCGCCAGTCTAGAAGACGGCGTACCGGTTGAACCTGAATCACTCAGGGTGGGCGTGGTTTGTGCCGATGAGGTGGGCATGGAAGAGGACACGCGTGACACCGCCATGTGGATCGATATTCCGGTTTCGGCCAATGAACCGGCTGAAGCAGCGCTGCTCGTTCAGTTCTTGAAGACGAACCGATTCCCGTTCCAGCAGTCACATCGCTTCTTCAGCGTTCCGAGCCTGGAAGCAGAACGGCTCGAACAACGAGTTGATCTTTGGGCCTTTCACCACGAGATGCCACCAGACGAGCGGGTGGAGGCCTCACTCGACGGCACACTTCGACGTTTGGGCGAGATCGTGCTTCTCGCCGTCGCTGCGGCCAAGGCCAACGTCGCCCCGAATTCGCTGCCGGCGGCTGGCATCGATCTCACCGCCCGGCAAGCGAGCTCGCAGGCTGCTGACTAGCCAGATCGCGGGCTACAGCCAGACTCGAGAAAGCTCCGGACCGCGCTCGCGCCAATCCTCTGAGGTGATGGCAAAACGCGCGTGGTCCTCCCAGGTGCCGTTGATTTCCAGATAGCGCTTGGCGATTCCCTCGTGCCGGATCCCGAGTTTCTCGACCACTCTCAGCGATCGGTTGTTCCTGGGTACGATGGCGATCTGGACGCGATGCAAGCCGACCTGCTCGAATGCGAACTGGAAGGCGAGTACTACCGCCTCTGGCACATAGCCGTGTCCGGCCCTTTCCTGATCAACCCAGTAGCCCAGGTACGCGTTCTGGAATGCTCCCCGTTGGACCGAGTTGAGGTTGATTTCTCCCACAAAATGCCCGCCAACGAAAATCCCAAAGCCGTAGCCGGTGCCCATCTGCCAGCTGCGATCACGGCTGTGGCACCGCATGGAGAAGGCGCTGCGATCCGCAGTGAGGTCGGGAGCGTTCGGCGGGCTGGAAGGCTCCCAGACGGTGAGCCAGTCATGGTTTCGGCGACGGACAGCCGACCATTGGGCGAAATCGTCGGGTCGGAGCGGACGAAGCAGCACCCGGCGACCCAGCAGGCTGGTTTGGGGCGAAGGCGGCCGAGATTCGGTAGCGGTCATGGCGCGGTCACCCTGCTGCTGCGGATCGTGATGGCTTCGAGGTCCCAGCATCGGAACGTTTCGACGACAATGCACGCGCCGCCAACCATCGATGCTGCCCATGCTGGATCGAGGCCCGGATTGTGAACGCGGTCCTCCAAAGCTTCGGTGGCGATGGTTCTGAAAACGTCCTCAACAGCGTCTCGCGTCAACTCGAATCCGTCGATCGCCTCCCCTGCGTGACCGAGCTCGACTGCGGCCAGGTTCGCAAAGACCGGGCCGATGCCGATGACGTCTCCGTCTCGGACGACCATCTCGAACGGGCTTCGGCCATCGTCGGGACTCCGGTCGGCGTTGAGCTCGCGTCCTACGTCATCGAGATGGAGTTCGACCACCGACAGAGCAGCTGACAGCTCTTCGGGCCTCGGCGGATCAGA
>JBLYYW010000181.1:0-8533 GCA_048550155.1 Acidimicrobiales bacterium
CTATCAATCTGCTCAAGCATTGTCTTCTGACCTGTCAGCTTTCTTAGGCGGCAAGCCAATCGCCGCAAGGCCTGTTTCCAGCCTGAATCGACTTGGCAAATTGATCGCCCGCAATCGAATTGCCGCGGCGCTCTCCTCAACTACCGACCGGCGGCCGGAGCTGCGCCAGTCGATGAAGTCTCGCCCGATCGCGAGGTTCTGATCGTCGAACCAAATCCGCAAATCGCCAAGGACGAGAACGACGCGGACGACGTCATCTTGGCCGGTCAGACGATCGACTACACCCTCACGATCTCGAACCCGGACGGCGGAGTGACGTCGCCGGCCCACGACCTGGTGGTCGTCGACACCATCCCCGACCGCCTGGTGCCGGTGTTGCCGATTCCCGACAACGGTGTGTGGGATGCCGGAGCGGGCACGATCACGTGGCAGGCCACGACAACACCGTCCCTGCTGACACTTGCGCCAGATCAGGTAGCCGCGTTGACTTACCAGGCGACGACGCCTGACCCGATTCCGATCGGTGGGCCGATCACGAACACGGTCAACCTCACGGCGACCTCCATGCCGCTCGGCGTCTCGGGTGAGAGGACCACCTACACCTCATCGGCTTCCGACACCGTGATGACGGCCCCGATCTTCACTACCAAGGCGCTCAACCCTGACGCGAATCCATACGCAGTCGGCGAGACGGTGGGCTTCCAGGTCACCGTCACCCTCCCGCAGAGCTCCTCGGCCTACGACATCACCGCCACCGACGCACTGCCAGACGGCCTGGTGTTCGGCTCCACCGTTGCCATCACTCCAACGGCCACGTGCCTCATTGTCGGTGCGTCCGGCGTGACACTTTTCGAGGTCAATTCGGACGGAGCGACAGACCTCGCATGGTTCCTCGGCGACACGACCGCGAGCGGAGCCGACTGTGTGTTCACGATCGACTACACCGCTCACGTCGGCCCAACCTATACGGGCGCAGGAACACCATCGGATGGCACTCCCACCGGCGATGCGGAGACCTTCACGAACGGCGCCCAAACGAACTGGATGCTCAGCCAAACAGTGGGAGCGCCGACCACGCTGGCCGACCTGCCGACAGCATGGGATGACCAGAGCCCGATGGTCACTGCAGATGTCACAATTGCAGAACCCCAGCTTGTGCTTGATCTCGACGTCACATCGGTTGCGGGCTGTGATGCTTCCCACGTGGCGGATGGTCTCGCCGATGATGACGACTGCACTATCGAACCCGGTCAACCAGCACTGACCTACACGATCACGGTACGCAACGATGGAACTGCGCCGGCCTACGACATCTCGGTCACCGACGAACCCGATGCCGAGGTCACCAACGTCGTCGCTGGAAGTGGAGCAGCCGAGCTGATCGATGGCTGGACCGTCGCTGATCCGGTGATGCGGTGGGACATCCCCGGCCCGCTTGCCCCGGGCGAGAGCGTCACACTCACCTACACCGCTGACGTTGTCGGGTCAACCATGCTGAGCTCAACCACGGTCATCGACAACACCGCTGATGTTGCCAGCTATTTCGGGTTGGATCCCGCCGAGCGGTCATCGTCGCCGGACCACCGAACCTACGGATCCACCTTTGGCCCAGTCTTGGAAGACATCGTCACGCTGAGCCTGGACTTCCCGACCTTGGTAGTGGCGAAGACGGTCGCTTCCGGGGGAGAGGTCGCCGAGGCAGTCGTCGGGGAGCCCTTCGGTTGGAACATCGCGATCAGCAATGCAGCCCCGCTTGCGACCGCCTCCGGGGTCGACCTCTCGGACACCCTTCCGGTCAATTGGGACTTCGTGGCCGGGACGGCCGAGCTTTGCTCACCGACATGCGCACCGCTGGCTGATCCCGCGATCTCCGGAGGCGCTGTATCCGGGGTGGCGCTGGATTGGACCGACCTCATCGATCTGGCTTCAGGAGCCTCGGCGGAGGTCCGCTTTGATGCCCTTCCGCTCCCAGCGGTGGTGGGTGATCCTGGCGTTGGTAGCAGCATCGCTCACACCAACACCGCGGTGGCGACAGCCGACGACGCATCAGGAGCTTCCGCCAGCGCCGATGGACCATACGAGTCCGTCGCTGACACCGCTACGGCACGGATCTACCAAGCCGACATCCGGCTGGCGAAGGAAATCCTGACCGCAGGCCCCTACCTGCAGGGCCAGTCTGTCGACTATCGAGTCACGGTCGTGAACGACGGTCCCGACCCGGCAACCTCGGTGGTGGTGGGCGACGTGTTGAGCGGCGCTGACCTGATCTTCATCACGACACTGGGTGTCGACGGCTCCTACGACACCGCCTCAGGGGAGTGGACCCTTCCCGACCCCATTGTGAATGGGGGTTCCGCGCAGCTCGACCTCAGGGTGACGCTGGGAGAAGCAGGCACCCTGACCAACACCGCAGAGGTCATCGCTGCGAGCCGTTTCGACCCGGATTCGATCCCCGCCAATGCTGCCTCGGTCCCCGAGGATGACAACGACAGCGTCGTGATCACTGTGGACACCGCGTCGCTGGGTTCCACCGTCTGGTACGACGTGGACAACTCCGGCGGAGACGAGACCACCAAGGCTGCTGAACCAGGGATCCCGGGCGTGACCCTCAACCTGATGGCGGCCGGAATCGATGGTTCGTTCGGCACTGCCGACGACTTCTTCGGACCGGACGGTGTTGCCGGAGGCGGCGACGACATCGGGGTCACCTCAGCGTTCACAGACGGTGCCGGCAACTACGCGTTCACCGACCTTCCCGACGGAACCTATCGGGTGGTCATCGACGAGGCGACCCTGCCTGGTGGCGGCATCGGTTGGACCCAGACCTTTGACAACAGCGGAGCCCTCGACCACACCTCGGGCGACATCGTCTTGAACACATCGACTCCGAGTTTCACCGCTGCCGATTTCTCTTACACCGGGACCGGGTCGCTCGGCGATGAGATCTTCTGGGACATCGACCAGTCCGCCGACGGTGTGTTCGCCGCAGCCGATTCGCCGTTGCGGGCCATCTCGGTTGATGTTCTCTGGGCCGGCTTCGACGGCAGCTTCGGTACCGCCGACGACGTTGCTCACCCGACTGCCGAAACCTCGTCGTTGGGTCAGTACTCCGTCGGTGAACTTGCTCCGGGGGAGTACCGAGTCACGGTCGACACCGACGATCTGGACTTCCCTGTCGGTCTCAATGAACAAACCTGGGATGTTGAACATGCCGGTCCCGGGGGCGCCGATGGCGAACCGACAAATGCCGTCGATGTTGTTCTGAATCCCGGTGACAATCGAAGCGACCTGGACTTCTCTTTCGTCGGCACGGGATCGATCAGTGACTCGGTCTGGCTGGACCTCGACAACGACGGAGTGCAGGATCCGGACGAACCCGGAATCCCGATCGTTACCGTCACCGCCACGTGGTTCGGTCTCGACGGAGTGGTGGGCGGTGGGGACGATCAGGTCCTCACAACGGAGACGTCATCGGACGGGACGTACTCCTTCGACGGCCTTCCTGCTGGAGTCTTCGGCGTTCAGATCGTCACCTCCGACCCTGACTTCCCTCGGGGTGTGGTAGCCACCCATGACGCCGACGGCACCGCCACACCCGATCAAGCCGAACTCTCGATCGGCGCCGGCGAGATCAGAGACGACGTCGACTTCGGCTATGCCGGTACCGCATCCTTGGGGAACCTCGTATGGCTGGACTTTGACGGCGACGGCACCATCAATGGGCCTGAGGTTGGTCTCGCCGAGATCGCACTCGACATCACGTGGCTCGGCGCAGACGGTCTGACCGGCACTGCCGACGACGTCAGTCTGCGATCTGAAACAGATGTCGACGGGATCTACACCGCCACATCGTTGCCGCTCGGTCAGTATGACGTTGCAGTCGATATCGCCACGTTGCCGGCGGGCTTGGCAGCATCCTTCGATCTCGATGGCGGTTTCGACGGCTCCGCTTCGCTCACCCTGACCGCCACGCCGCTCGACCGGGTTGATGTGGACTTCGGCTACCGCGGTACTGGCGAGATCGGTGACCTTGTGTGGGTTGATGCCGACGCCAACGGTGCCCTCGACGGTGCGGAGACCGGGCTCGACGGCGTGGACATCGAAGTGGTGCTGGCCGGATCCGATGGGGCGATCGGCACCGTCGACGACATCGTCTTCGCGGTCACGACAGCGGGCGGTGGTCTTTACGGTGTGGATGGTTTGCCCGCCGGCCCGCTCTCGGTGTCGATCGTCGGCGGTGTGCCCGCCGACCACGCTCAGGTGTCGGCGCCCGATGCCGACATCGACGGCCTGTGGTCGGGTGTCTTGGCGGACGGTGAATCGAAGCTGGACGTTGATTTCGGATTCCGGCCCGACGCTGATCTGAACATCACGATCTCTCACATTGGAGAGTTCGTTGTAGGTGAGGACGAGACGATCTCTCTCGACGTGGTCAACTCCGGACCCGCCGACGCTGACAGCGTGCTGGTCACGACGACACTCCCACCAGGGGTGACGTTCTTGTCCGCCTCGGGCATGGACTGCGTAGCGGTTGACCAGCTGGTCACCTGCACCGTGGACACACTGGCGAATGGCGGCTCCATCACGGCAGACATCGTCGTTGTGGTGGACGAAGCCGCAGCGCCCTCATTTGTCGCCGCAGCGACGGTCGAGAGTGCGACGCCGGATCGAAATCTGACCAACAACACTGCGGCTGACCCGGTGCTGGTCCCGCTGGCAGACCTCTCGGTCGACATCGCTGTTCCATCACCGTTGGCGGGTGGGGAGTCCGGCACCATCGCAGTTGGAGTCACGAACGCAGGACCTTCCTCAGCCGAGGCGGTTGTCGTGACGGTCGATCTCCCATCGGGGGTCACCTACGAATCCGTAGTCGGGGACGGCTGGGTCTGTGTAGCAGCAGGTAGCTCGGTCGTTTGCACGCTCGCCGACCCTCTCGCCCCCGGCGCCAGCTCATCTTTCGAGCTCGCCATTGAGGTCAGTAACACGGTGTCAGGCACCGTCGCATTCATGGCGTCCGTTGGCTCAGCAACACCACAAGCTTCAGCTGCGGTGGGTTCGGAGTCGCTGAACACGTCGGTAGCGGCGGCCGATGCACTGGCCGCGACAGGCCGCAACTCGGGTTCGTTGGTGTCGCTCGCTGTGATGCTCATCGCGATCGGATGTCTGCTCATGCTCGTCGAGCAGCGGAAACGAACTCGTGCGATTCGCCTTGAGTAGGGGCAGAATCGTGATATCGATCAACCACTGAGCTTCGGGGAACTTCCCTCGACTGCCGACAGCGCTGTGCGTTTGCTGGGCTCTGTGATTCGGTGTGGCTCGACGGCTGGGCGGATTGTGGAGACCGAGTTCTACGATCAGACCGACCCGGCCAGCCACACCTTCGGCGGTCCTACACCGAGAAACTGGCCGATGTTCGAGTCGGCCGGTCACCTCTACGTGTACCGGTCCTACGGGATCCACTGGTGTTCGAATGTCGTGGTCGGGGAGCCGGGGTGGGGGAGCGCGGTGCTTCTGCGGGCGATCGAGCCCCTCGAGGGAATCGACCTCATGTGGAGCCGTCGACCGAAGGCGAAACGACCGACCGATCTCTGCTCGGGGCCGGGCAAGCTCTGCGCCGCTCTGGGCATCACCGGCGAACACAGCGGTCTCGATCTCTTTGCGCGAGGCTCGGCGGTTGAGTTAGACCTCAGGGAGCCTCCGGACCTGAGCTGCGTGGCCGTCGGTGTTCGCGTCGGGATCACCAGAGCTGTCGACAAACTGTGGCGGTTCGCTCTCGACAATCCCAACGTCTCTCGGCCACGACCACGTGGAGTGGGTCCCTAGGGGCGGTCGAACACGAGCAGGCTCAGATGTTTCTTGCCCTTGCGAACCAGGGCGTACCGCCCGTGCAACAGATCGCCTGAGTTGATGACGTGGTCTGAGGGGACCTTGACATCGTTGACGCTGAGGCCGTTCTGTTTCAGAAGTCGGTTGGCCTCGCTGTTCGAGGCGGTCACCCCCGCCTCAGCCAGCAGCGGTACGAACGACCCGTCCGCTCCCAGGACCTGGCGGGACGCGTTGAACGTGGGCAGCTCGGAGGCCAACATCGTGAGCGCATCCACAGACAGATCGGTGACGGATCCCCCGAACACCGCAGCGGTGGCCTCCTGAGCTCCGGCTGTTGCCTCCTCGCCGTGCACCAGTGAGGTGAGCTCGACGGCCAGTCGTGTCTGAGCACGACGTTTGTGCGGTGCTTCTGCGTGCGTGGCCATCACGTTGGCGATTTCGTCTACCGGCAACAGCGTGAGCTGCAACAGCAGTTTCTCGATCTCGTCGTCTTCGATCTGAATCCACGACTGGTAGAAGGCGTACGGACTGAACTTCTCCGATGACAACCAAATGGTCTCACCACCGGCTGTCTTTCCGTACTTCGAACCGTCGGAACGGGTGAGTAACGGCCACGTGAGGCCGAAGGCTGAGCCGCCGACCTTCTTTCGGATCAGATCCATGCCGGCCACGATGTTGCCCCATTGGTCCGACCCTCCCATTTGCATCTCACAGCCCTCGTGCTCGTACAGCCACGCAAAATCGTGAGCCTGGAGCAGCATGTAGCTGAACTCGGTGTACGAGATGCCGTCGGTGCTCTCCATGCGAGAGCGCACCGAATCCTTGGCAACCATCTGGTTCACGGTGATGAACTTGCCGACGTCACGTAGGAACTGCAGGTAGCTGACACCGACGGTCCATGCGCGGTTGTCGAGAAGCGTGGCCGGGTTGTCCTTTCGCTCGAAGTCCAAGAATTGGCGCAGTTGGGGGAGGATCCCTGCGATGTTGGCGGCGAGTTGGTCGTCATCGAGCAGCGACCGTTCTGCTGACTTGCCCGACGGGTCTCCAACCATGCCGGTGGCTCCTCCCGCGAGGACGATCACCTTGTGGCCTGCGTCTTGGAACCGCCGCAACATGAGGAGCCCCACGAGGTTCCCGACATGGAGACTGTCGGCGGTGGGATCGAAGCCCACGTACACCCGTAGCGGGCCCTCCCGCAGCCGTGTCGCCAGTTCGCCGGTGTCGGTACTGTCCTGTACCAACCCACGGGCGTGCAGGTCGTCGATGAGAGCGGGATCAACTGCCACCGTCCTAGTGTGCCCGGTCCCAACCTAACCCGTCCCCAATTTTGCCTGCTGCTACAGGGGAGCACAGAGCCTCGGGCACACTGGACGGGTGCAGGACACGGCAACCGCCCCCGAGGCAGATCACTCTGTCGGAACGTCCCCTCTGAAGCTGGTCTTTCGCGCCGCGGTTGGTATCGCCGTGTTGGCCTCGTTCGGAGTGTGGATCTACGCGTTGAGCGGGGTGGCGCGCCAACCCCCTCCCGATGAACTCGACAGCACGCGGGGCCTGATCGAGGCACGAGAAGCCGAAGAGGCCTTTTTCGAGCTCGAGGGTCTACCGGCCTTCAGCGTGCGGGCCCAACCGTTGTGTGAAGCCGCCACCGATCAGCTCGGCGATCCGAGCAGGGTCGGCACTGGGCCCGAGCGAGCAGCCCAGTTGCGACGGTCGAACCAGGTGTTGCAGGACATGGTGGGCAGCCTCAGCCGGTTGCCGATGGCGACCGAGCGCGATGAGATGCTCCGGGCGGCGTGGCTTGCGGACTGGGAGGTCCTCCTGGCCGACCGGGCCAGGTATGCCGACGCGGTCGAGAAAGATCCCGCGGCGGTGTACACCGTCAGCCGCGTCGCAGACGAAGAAGGCCTGGAACGTCGTCTCACCCGGTTTGCCAGGACCAATCTGATGCTCCCGTGCGGTGCGCCTGCCGATGTGGGTTGATCTGGGGTTTCGCGCTTGGGGCCGTCGAGAACAAATAATCCGAAGATTTCGCTTCAGCGTGTTGCGTCTAGGTGCCTATCCGGGTTATCTTAGATCTCCGCACAAACGGAACCGCAGAGCCACCTTCGAGTGTCCCTGAAAGGCCGGAGTAAGCGAAACCGGGCCCGCACCCGCAGCAACGGATCACGTTCAGTGAACAACATCTGACTGCGTACTTGTGGCCCTCGCACCTTGAAAACGGAATAGACGAGAACGCAGCGTGTGCGGAGGAGCATCACAACCTAACCAGTGATGCACTTCCGTCAATCAAAATAATACAGCCGCTCTGTATCGCTTTGGTAAGTGATGCAGAGCAACCGGATCACGGTGGGTGCCCTTCCCGGGCAATGCCCACCAGATTCTCTGATGGAGAGTTTGATCCTGGCTCAGGACGAACGCTGGCGGCGTGCTTAACACATGCAAGTCGAACGAACCCGAGACTTCGGTCTCAATGGGTGAGTGGCGAACGGGTGAGTAACACGTGAGAAACCTGCCTCGGAGTACGGGATAACCCAAGGAAACTTGAGCTAATACCGCATACCTCCCAGACACCGCATGGTGACTGGAAGAAAGATTTATCGCTCTGAGAGGGTCTCGCGGTCTATCAGCTTGTTGGTGAGGTAACGGCTCACCAAGGCTACGACGGGTACCTGGTTTGAGAGGACGATCAGGCACACTGGAACTGAGA
>JBLYYW010000182.1:0-6602 GCA_048550155.1 Acidimicrobiales bacterium
GCTCCGAGCTCGGGCCCGTCTACGAGGGCCGAACCCAACGCCGCGATGACGATCGAAAACTCCCCCCGGGCGATGAGCACGGTTCCGGCCCGCAGGCGACCAGCTTGTCCAACGCCCAGACGACTCGCGCCGTACCATCCAGTTACCACCTTGGTGAGCGACGTGACGATCACCAGACCAGCCGCCGGAAGAGCGGCATCGAGCAGGTCAGCGGGATCGATCTGGAACGAGAAGAAGACGAAGAATGTGGCGGCGAACAGGTCTCGAAGCGGCGATATCAACCGCAACGCCCGTTCCTCTGTTGGACCCGAAATCGCCAGCCCAACGAGGAAGGCGCCAATGGCTCCCGACACCTCGAGCAACTGAGCCCCGCCGGCGACGAGCAGGGTGACCCCGAAGATGCCCAGGAGAAGTGCTTCGTCGGAGCCGCCGGCGAGCAGTGAACTCAATCGCTGGCCAAACTTGAGTGCGAACAGCAAGATCACGACGACGGCGATCAACGCAATCGATACGTTGCTGAAGATCGTGGCCATTGATCCCCCGACGATCAAGGCGGCGACCAAAGGCAGGTAGACCGCCATCGCCAGATCTTCGATCACCAGCAAATTCAGGACGGCCGGTGTCTCGCGGTTTCCGAGCCGTCCGAGGTCTGACAGCACTTTGGAGACGACACCCGACGAGGAGATCCACGTCACTCCCGCCAGCAGGATCGCCGCGAGGGGTTCCCAGCCGAGCACAAGTCCCAACAGCAATCCGGGTGACGCATTGAGAACCATGTCGACCAGCCCGGGCGGAAGGCCGGTCCGCAGACCCTCACGCAATTCTGATTCGGAGTACTCCAAGCCCAGAGTGAAGAGCAGAAGCAGCACACCGATCTCCGCCGCGAGTTCGACAAAACTCTCGCTCACATCGAGTTCGGCGATGCCTCCCTCACCAAATGCGAGTCCGGCAATGAGGTAGAACGGGACCGCTGTTATCCCGAGGCGTCCAGAAAGGCGGGCGAGGACACCCAACGCCAGCGCGATTGCGCCGACCTCTACGAACGCGAGGGCTGTGTCTGAACTACCTGCAGCCAGAATCACCGATTCGACAGAATCAGTTCACGAAGCGCAGCCGCACCCTCTTGTGTTGCGACGGCTACCACAGTGTCGCCGCCGAGAAGGACGAAATCGGGGCCGGGGGCCGGAATCGAATCACCGGCACGAAGCACGGCAACGATCGATGCACCGGTTCGCTGCCTGAACTCGCCGTCTGCGATTGTGGTCGACTCCAGTGGAGAGTCCGTTGGGATCTCGATCCACTCGATGGCCAATCCGGCTACATTCTGCACCGCCCGGAGTGACTCAGCGATCTGGCTTGCGCCGAGCATCTCAGCCAGGGCACGACTGTCCTTGGAGCTGAGTCCGGTGGTCGATGCACAGGAGTCCGGATCCACCCGGTCGTACATCAGCAGGTCACGCCGACCGTCGTGATGAACAAGCACACCGATGACGTCACCAGCTTCGGTGGTGAATTCATGACGCACGCCCACACCGGGCAGCTTCGTTTCTCTCACAAGAGCCATGATTCACTATGCCAAACACAACCACCGGCAGGGAACTCGAAGGGGCAAAGCTCTCAAACCATGGGAACGTCCATGGTGCGAAGTACCTCGACGGGACGATCTGAGCGGAGCAGCGACTCCGCCGATGCGAGCTCCGGTGCCAAGTACCGGTCTGGGCCCGAACCGGGAACGGTCTGTCGTAGTAGGTCGATCAGTGCGCCGGTCGCTGCGGCAGGCTCCAGGGGCCGTCTCGCCTCCACCGCCCGTGCGGCGATGACGTACTCGACAGCCAGGATCCGGCGGACATTGTCGATCGCTCGACGCAACTTCCGGGTCGCCGCCCAGGCCATCGAAACGTGATCTTCCTGCATTCCTGACGTCGGCAGCGAGTCGACCGACGCTGGGACTGCCAGGCGCTTGTTCTCCGCCGCCATTGCTGCGGCGGTGTAGTGGCCGATCATCAGGCCGCTGTCGACTCCGACTTCATGGGCAAGGAACGGTTGAAGACCGTGGCTCCTGGTCTTGTCGAGCATCCGATCCATTCGTCTCTCTGCGATGGCTCCAACTTCGGCTGTGGCGATGGCCAGGAAGTCAGCTACGAAGCCCAACGGTGCACCGTGGAAGTTGCCGCACGATTCGACCCGACCGTCGGGCAGCACCATGGGATTGTCGATGGCAGACGACAGCTCGATCTCGGCAACCCGGCGAGCGTGATCGAGGGTGTCTCGTCCCGCACCGTGCACCGCTGGGGTGCATCGGAGCGAGTACGCGTCCTGCACGCGGGTGTCCCCAGCCCGGTGACTGGCCACGATCGGCGATCCTGAAAGCACCGCAGTGATGTTGGCCGCACTGGCTGCCTGGCCAGGATGAGGGCGAAGTGCCTGAAGATCCGCGGCAAAGGGGGCGTCGGTGGCGAGGAGTCCCTCGACCGTGAGTGCAGCAACCATGTCGGCTTGAACCAAGAGCCGTTCCAGATCTCGGATTGAGAGGCACAACATCCCGAGAATTCCGTCCGTGCCGTTCGTGACCGCCAATCCCTCCTTCTCAGCCAACTGGATGGGAGCGAGTCCGGCCTCGGACAGGGCCTCGAGTGCCGCCTGACGCCGACCGCGATAGATCACCTCACCCTCCCCGAGGAGAGCCAGCGCCCCATGAGCGAGCGGCGCAAGATCGCCACTCGCCCCCAGCGAACCGTGCTCGGGCACGATGGGGGTGATCCCCGCATTGAGGAGGTCGATCATGGCTTGGGCAACCAACGGTCGCGCCCCAGAGGCTCCCAATGCCAAGGTCCGAGCTCGCAAGAACACCATCGCTCGGACTACTTCTCGCTCTACTGGCTCGCCCATGCCCGCAGCATGGGAGCGGATGAGGGCAGCCTGGAGGGCATGCCGGCGTTCGGGCGGGATGGAGACCGTGGCCAATGCGCCGAAACCGGTGGAGATTCCATACTTTGGCTCACCCTCGGCGAGACGCTCGACAACCGCGCGGGACCGTTCCATTCGTTCGAGCGCATCCGGGGACAGGGACACCGCAGCATCCTGCCGAGCCACCGCGACGACGTCATCGATTGTCACGCTGTGGCCGTGGAGAACGACAGTCATGAAACCACTCTCGGTTCCTTCAGCCCAATGCTTCGTTCGAGGGAACTGACTGCGTGATCGAGAGCGGTGGAGATGACGTCGATGGCCTCTGCGTCGAGACGATGTTCGGGTCCGATCACCGATATCGCCATCGTGGGATGCTTGTGCCCGACACTCAGGGAGACAGCGCTGATGTCGGCTTCGACCGCACCGGTGCGACAGGCAACAACCCCCGGCGTTCTGATGGCCGCACCGACCGCCGTGCCCGCCAAGGGGATCGTCTGGCCCACCCATCCAACGTGTCGGATCGCACGGTGACTTTCGGCGGCAGCCACATAGGTTGCCATGCGATGGTCACACAGCGCCAGATAGGTCGATTCGCCGGTCTGGGTCGCCAGCTCGTCGAGGTAGGGCTGAGCCATGGTGATGAGGGGGTCCAGTGATGTCAGGTCTCGAAGCGATGCGGCGATCCGGACCAGGCTGGGACCGGCCGAGAATTCCCCGCTCCCGTCGCGTGTCAGATAACCCCGAGCCTCCAACGCCCGCAAATGGCGAAGCGCCGTCGACGGTGTCAAGTCACATGCGTCGGCGGCCGAGGACAGGGTGCAGGGCTGAAGGACGAGGACCGCTTCGAGAAGATCGAGTACCCGCCCAACCGACCTGGGCACCGTGCCATCGGGAAACGTCTCTGTCCTCACTGCGTTCTTTCATCTGCTGACAATGGTTGTTGCACGTTGACAACATAAGAGAACGGTGCACAGACTTCAACCGATGACTTCTTCTGACACTGAACCTGGTTCCATCGGTACCCCGGTGAGGGGAATCTCCGCCCCCCGAGGCTCCACGTTGTCATGCAAAGGATGGCCCCAAGAGGCCGCCTTCAGGATGCTTCAGAACAACCTCGATCCTGAGGTCGCCGAGAACCCAGATGGGCTGGTGGTGTACGGCGGGACCGGTCGCGCCGCCCGCTCGTGGGACGCGTACCGAGCCATGTTGGGGACACTGCGATCCCTCGGGCGAGATGAGACCATGCTCGTCCAGTCGGGAAAACCCGTCGGCGTACTTCGCACCCACGAGTGGGCCCCGAGAGTGCTCATCGCCAACTCGAACCTCGTACCTGACTGGGCCAACTGGGAAGAGTTCCGGCGCCTGGAGCACCTCGGCCTCACCATGTACGGACAGATGACGGCCGGGTCCTGGATCTACATCGGCACCCAGGGAATCCTCCAGGGAACGTACGAGTGTTTCGCCGAGATTGCCCGTCGCAGATTCGGCGGCACGCTCAGTGGCACCCTCACCATCACAGCGGGGGCGGGTGGAATGGGCGGTGCACAACCGCTGGCCGTCACGATGAACGACGGCGTCGTGCTGATCATCGACGTGGACCCGCACATGCTGCAACGGCGTGTCGACCACCGCTACCTCGACGAGATCGCCCCCGACTATGCGTCGGCGGTGCGCCGCGTGACCGAAGCCAAGCGTCAGAAGAAGGCGCTCTCGGTCGGTCTCCTCGGCAACGCCGCCGACATCGTTCCCCGACTCCTGGCTGACGGGATCGAAGCCGACATCGTGACCGACCAAACCAGCGCCCACGACCCCCTCAGCTATGTCCCGAACGATCTCTCCCTCGAGGCGGCTGCGGAGCTGAAGTCATCTCAACCCGATGAGTTCACCCGACGTGCCCGTGTCGCGATGGCTACCCACTGCCAAGCGATGGTGGGCTTCATGGACGCCGGCGCAGAGGTGTTCGACTACGGCAACAGTCTCCGAGCTGAGGCCAAGCTTGGTGGCTTCGATCGAGCATTCGACTATCCCGGGTTCCTGCCCGCCTACATACGTCCTCTGTTCTGCGAGGGACTTGGTCCGTTCCGGTGGGTAGCGCTCTCGGGTGACCCTGCCGACATCGCCGCGACCGACCGTGCGGTGCTGGAGGAATTCCCCGAGAACGAATCGCTAGCACGATGGATCAGACTCGCAGGGGAGAGGGTGGCATTCCAGGGTTTGCCGGCCAGGATCTGCTGGCTCGGCTACGGCGAGCGGCACCGGCTTGGCCTGCGATTCAACGACATGGTTCGGTCCGGCGAGCTGAGCGGCCCGATTGTGATCGGACGGGATCACCTCGACTCGGGATCGGTGGCATCGCCGTATCGGGAGACCGAGGGAATGCTCGATGGTTCCGACGCAATCGCCGATTGGCCGCTCCTCAACGGATTGGTCAACGCGTGCTCGGGCGCAACGTGGGTGAGTGTTCACCACGGCGGGGGAGTAGGCATCGGCCGCTCGATTCACGCCGGACAGGTCAGCTTGGCCGACGGAACCGATCTCGCAGCTGAGAAGTTGGAGCGCGTGCTCACCAACGATCCCGCAATGGGTGTGATGCGCCACGTCGACGCCGGTTACGACCGGGCACGAGACGTTGCCGCCGAGCGAGGAGTGCAAGTCCCGATGGTGGGGGATCAAGGGGAATGACGGTACAACCGGTCCTGATGATCGGCGATCCCAAGCTGCGTGAACCGGGAGTTGACGTTCCCACCGATGCCATCGCCGAAGACGAGACCCAACAACTAGTCGACGATCTGATCGACACGATGCGTCACGCCAACGGGGCTGGCCTGGCAGCAACCCAGATCGGCGCCGGCGTCCGGATCGTCGTGATGGAGGTGAACTCCAATCCTCGGTACCCCTACAAGCCGCCGATCCCGTTGACCGTTGCGATCAATCCGGTCATCGAACCGATGGATGACGAAATGGTGGAGATCAACGAGGGCTGCCTCTCGGTACCGCTGCGGGGAAGCGTGCTACGCCACGTCAACATCAGGGTCTCCTACCTGGATCGAGACGGCGTCCGCCACGTCGAAATCAAACGTGGCCTGACCGCCGGCACGTGGCAACACGAGGTTGACCACCTGAACGGGATCCTCTTCATTGACCGGGTCACCGACCCGTCCACCCTGTGCACGTGGGAAACGTTCGAGAGGCACCATCGAGACGAGTTTGTGGAGCGCATCACTGCGTTCGTCGACCGGATCGGATCGTGACCGGCTACTTCTGTGATAGGGCGCTGATCGGCCAGGAAGTCCTGGATCGGGTGTACCTGACAATCGAGGGCGGCCGCTTCACATCGGTCCAAGCCGAATCGGAGTGGATTCCCGATGCGACACATCTTCACGGCATCACGATCCCAGGCATGGCCAATACCCACAGTCACGCGTTTCACCGTGCCCTGCGATCTCGGACCCAGGCCGACCGCGGCTCGTTCTGGACGTGGCGCAACCTGATGTATGCGGCGGCCGAGCGTCTTGATCCAGACAACTATCACCGCCTCGCCACGGCCGTTTTCGCCGAGATGACGCTGGCCGGAATCACCTCGGTTGGTGAGTTCCACTACGTCCACCATCAACCGGGCGGGAAGTCGTACGCCAACCCCAATGCCATGGGAGAAGCGGTTCTCTCCGCCGCGACCGAAGCCGGACTGCGAA
>JBLYYW010000183.1:0-22244 GCA_048550155.1 Acidimicrobiales bacterium
CATCGACCCGTTCCTCGCGACTCTTCACCACCATGTCGGTTGTTGACGGACCGGATCGGGACGAAGCGAGGTCGAACGACAGCGCCTCGAAGTTGTCGCTCTGGTCTACGCCGCGGTCGGCATCGTCGGTAGCGAGCCGGTTGATGGCCTCGAATCGTTCCGAAATCGCCTCGGCATACCCAAACATCGATGATCTTCGCATCGCCGAGGTCTGCGATGCGGTTCGACCCTTGAGCTCGGCAGCCGCCGCCAGTGCATCGTTGTGCAGGAACGGCCAGAGAAACCTGACCCGATCGATGTCGTTGGCGAAGCCAACTGCCGCTGGCTGGCTCTTTCGTCCGCTCACGTACAGATAGGCACGGCACCCGAAGGCCTTGCAGACCGAACTGAAAATGGTCTCGGCCGGAATCCGATACCCGCCCGAGAGAGTCGCCCCCACCTTCACGTCGATGATGGAGTCAGCGTCGGAGTTGAGGTCCAGCATTGCGTCGGTAATGCGTGCTCGAGCCATGAGATAGAGCGCCTTCTCTTCGTATGCCCTGGCTTCGGCTTCAAACGTGGTTGATCGAGCTTTGCGCCAAAGGCGTTCCACCTTGGCTATCACGACGGCTTGTTCTTCGGGGGTGAGGGTTTGGGCGTTCATCATTCCACTTTGACGGGTCGCTGTGACAGTACCGGCTGGGCTGGGGACGGTTGCGCACCGGTCGAGCCGTCCCAGGCTCCGCCTACGATGAGCATGGTGCGGATGGAACCACTCCCCTTCGCTCCTGGAGAGCTGGAAGCCACCTACCAGCCGCGCTCCCGACGTCGCCGATCGCGGCGTCCCGCCCTGACGGTGGTACCGAACCATGAGAAGGCTCCGGAGGTCCGGCCGATCGAAGGGGCACTGCCGCTCTCCTCGATCGTCGACGCTCTGATCGCTGACCAACGCCTGGTCCATCATCAGGTCATTCCGGCTCGGCCCGGTACAGGTGGGCAACTGAACACTCCTCTGCCCGCCGAACTCCAACGCTGCCTTCCCGACGGCGGGCTCTGGAAGCACCAGGCCGACGCCATCAACCTGATTCGGTCTGGCGAGTCTGTGGCCGTCGCAACCGGAACTGCGAGCGGCAAGTCTCTGTGCTACCAGCTGCCCATCGCTGAATCGATCCTCACCGGACTACGTGCCTCCACCGCGCTGCTGCTCTACCCCACGAAGGCGCTCGCTCACGATCAGCTGAGGGCGTTCACCGATCTCGGTGTTCCCGGTCTGCTCGGGGCCAGCTACGACGGCGATACCGATGCCGATCAGCGTCGTTGGGTACGGAACAACGCCAACGTCATCCTCACCAACCCCGAAATGCTCCACAACGGCATCGTTCCCCAGCACCGTCGGTGGGCCACATTCTTCAAACGGCTCGAATTCGTAGTCATCGACGAACTTCATGTTCTCCGAGGGATCTTCGGGACCCATGTCTCGCACCTGCTTCGACGGCTGCAGCGTGTGGCGGCACTCTATGGAGCCGAACCGAAGTTCATCTTCACCAGCGCCACTATCGGCGATCCCTCGGTCTTGGCTTCAGAGCTGACCGGAGGTCCGGTCGTCCAGGTCGACGCCGATCATTCACCCCGCGGCGCCCGAACCGTCGCGCTGGTGCAGCCCGCCACTCTCGACCCCGAGAAAGGAAGACGACAGTCGCCAGCCACCGAAGCGATTCGGCTCGGCGCAGAACTGGTGGCTGCCGGGCGGCGGGCCATCGTGTTCTGCCCCAGCCGAGCGATGACTGAACGGGTGGCAGCTGGCATCACCAGGGCCGTCGACCCTGAGTTCGCCGACACCATTCGGCCCTACCGGTCGGGCTACCTGGCATCCGAGCGGCGAGAAATCGAAGAGGAACTTGCAACCGGCCGGGTCCGACTCGTAGTGGCAACGAGCGCACTGGAACTCGGGGTTGACATCGGCGGCCTCGACGCCACGGTTTTGTGTGGGTTCCCGGGAACCATTGCGTCGATGTGGCAACAAATTGGCCGCGCCGGCCGAGCCAACGAGGAATCGTTGGCTGTGATCATCGCTGGCGAAAACCAAATGGACCAATGGTTCGTGAAAAACCCCACTCAGCTGTTCGAGCGTCCACCCGAGCCGGCGGTCATCAACGTGACCAACCCCCACATCATGGACCCGCACTTGTGCTGTGCCGCCTACGAGTCACCACTGATTCCACTCGATAGCAGTTGGTGGGAAGGCCTCGACGACGGAATCCGGCGAATGGTCGCCTCCGACCAGCTCGGAATACGCAGCGACGACACCCGGCTGCCGCAAGCCTTTTGGGATGGTCGCGGGGTTCCGTTCAGCAAGATCGGGCTGCGGTCGGCCTCGGGGGGCGAGGTCAAGATTGTCAACGTCGACGGTACCCCCGTCGGAACGGTCGAGAAATCTCGCGCTCCTTCGCTGGTGCATACAGGTGCGATGTATCTGCACCGCGGCCGCAACTATCGGGTGATCGAACTCGATCTCGACACTCGACGCGCCGTGGTCGAACCCGATGACTCTGGCAGCTGGACCAGCGCACGAAGCAGTGTCGACATCGAAAGCACCCACGTCATGCAGCGACGCCAGTTGGGGCGAGCCCACGTTCACTTCGGCATGGTCCAGGTGACCTCCACGGTCACTGGATACCAGGAATTCCAGAATTCAGGGCCCGACGCCCAGCGCAGCAAGGGAGAGGTCATCGAGCTCGACTTCGAGCCGCAGACGCTGGAGACCACTTCGGTCTGGTGGGAGTGGGACCAGTCGGTCATCACTCAGGCCGGGGTTCGAGACTTCGCCGTGCCCGGCGCGTTGCACGCCGCCGAACACGCAGCGATCGGGATGCTTCCGCTGTTTGCCATCTGCGACCGCTGGGATGTCGGCGGCGTCTCGATCGCTCAGTCTTCCCAGACCGGGCTTGCAACGGTCTTCATCTACGACGGTTACCCGGGCGGAGCAGGGATTTCAGATCTGGCGTTCGCCCGGGCCGAGGAACTGCTCTCGGCCACGGCCGATCTCCTCGAGCAGTGCACCTGCACAACCGGGTGCCCAAGCTGTGTGCAGAGTCCCAAGTGCGGCAACGGGAACGAACCGCTCGATCGTTGGGGTGCCCTGGGCCTATTGCGGGCCACGCTGGGTGACGCTGACCCGTTCTAGCCGAAGTCGAAGCGACTCGACGGTTGGCCTACGCATACCCGTCTCGACCTTCTCGTAGTTGGCAAACGGATCTTGATTTCGGCGCTCGAACCGCCCCATGACATACCAGGCGAGCAGGGCCAGGCCGGCTCCGATGAGCACATCGAGCACGTAATGGTTGGCCGTGATGATGACCACGGTCGCCGTAACCAATGCATGTGCTACGCCAACCACGCGCACCCACGGCCGGCTCGACGCCGACCAGAGGACCAGCGCTACCAGAACCGCCCACCCGACATGCATCGAGGGCATCGCCGCAAACTGGTTGGCATTGTCACTTCCAGGCAGAGCGTAGGGATTCGGTCCGAACACTGCTGCGGTGTCGAGATAGCCGTCGAGCATGCGAGGCGGTGCCAGCGGGTATCGCACGTGGACGAGCAGCGCTACCGAGGTGGCAGCCACGATGGAGTTTCTGAGTTGGCTGAACCAGGTCCGGCGGGCAAAAACGTAGGTGCCGACCAATGCGGCAACCGTGACCGGGAAGTGGACGAGGTAGTACCAGTTCGCAGCCTTGAACAGCAGGGTCGATCCGAGGGCTCTCTGCAGCCCAGCCTCGATGTCGAGCCCTACCGACCGTTGGACATCCACAACGGTTCTGGCGTTGTCGAACGCATCGCCAACTCCCTGGAGCGCGACATCCCGTGCGGTGCCGTAGAGGTACCACAGGAGAGCGAGAAAAATGACGTTGCGAACTATGTCTGGAAGGCGCCCGCTCGTGCTCTTGTCTTCAACTGTTGCCGCAGCCATGTGAATTTACCTACCTACAAACCTACTCCCGCAATCACGACTTGTGCATTCACTTTCTTCGACAACTCCTGGCCCTGATCAGAGGCCTGAGACGATTCTTCACCGGGCGGAGTGGGGGGAGGGACACCCCGCCCGGTGGGATTCAGATGCGCTTCTTCGAGCGCCTGACTGATACTGACCATCCTTGCGTGTTCGGACTCGAACGGCCATCAGGGACAACCCTGATCTCACCCCGATATTCCCGCACTCCCAACTAAGATCTGATCCTTGACAATGATCGACTACATCGAGCTGCCATGCACCGACCTCTCACTCACCAAGACGTTCTACACCGCCGCCTTCGGCTGGGAGTGGGTTGAGTACGGACCGACCTACGCCGCGTCGACATCGACTGGCCTCGAGGTGGCACTCAACGCTGCCGCCAGGGTTGGACCGGCCCATGGACCGGGCGAGGAGAACGCCATCGGTCCTCTCGTGCTCTTTCAGACCGACGATCTCGGATCGGTAGAGGCTTCGGTTCGCTCCGCAGGCGGGGACATCGTGTCGCCCCCCTATGGCTACCCGGGCGGACGCCGGTTCCATTTCGCCGATCCCAGCGGGAACGTGCTCGGCGTCTACCAACGTCAACCAAACCCGCCGTCCTAAGTGCCTACTCGACCCGAATCGTCACTTCAGAAGCCAGCTCAACGTCGCCAACGAATCGTCCGACCAGCGGCATGTTGGTGGCCGAGGTATAGGTGACCTTCACCGTGAGCGAATCCCCGCGGGACCTGCCGCCCGAAAGCGAGACCTCGAGACGCTCGCTATCCAGCCCAGCAGCTCCTGTCGCAGCAGAGCGTGCAACACCAGCGGCTGGTTCAACCGCCGCAGCACGAGCCGCTTCTCGGGCAGCGTGATGGACCAAAACCGAGTCGACACCAATCACCGCCACCTGACCAACGGCCAGCGCGAGCAACACCACAACCGGTAGCACCAGGGCCACTTCGACAGTTGCCTGCCCGCGAGCACCGACCCGAGTACTACCGGCGGTGTTCATCAGACGCTCCCGATCACCGTGTCGATAACCCGGTCGAGCAACTCACCGATCTTGCCGGTGCCATTGACCCAACGGATGAACAGGCCGGCCAGGAGCGAGGCGGCGAGCACGACGACAACGTATTCGACAGTCGCCTGCCCGGACTGCACCGTCGGTGAGATGGTGCGATGTGAGTGTGAGTAGACAGCAAGAAGTAGAGGCATTGTCTTCCTTTCAGAGGTGAGCGGGGGCGGAGGTCCAACACTCCGCGAGGAGGCGACTCAGAACGAGGTCTGGCCAAAGGACAAAAGAATGAACGGAAGGACCGTTCCGATGAGCACGGCGGGCAGGCTGCACAATGTGAGCGGCGCGAGCATGAGAACCGGCGCACGCCGGGCCCGTTCATCGGCCGCCAGCCGATGCGCTCGACCAGCTTCGGCTGCCAGGCGATCGAGTACGAGCGCTACCGAGGCACCATCACGATCAGCCGCGATCAGCACATCACACGCCGCTGCCATCGGGGGACCTCCCTGCGAAGCAAGTTGACGCAAAGCTTGCCGCCGGCTGTGACCCGCGGTGAGCGACCGGCGCGCAGCGACGAAGAGCGGACGGATGGGTTGTGGACCGCACCGTGCGACAAGATCGATCATCTCGTCGATCGACATTTCTACGCTGATCGACAGAGCGATGATCTCGAGTGTTTCGGGGAATGCAGCGGCCATGGCACGACGCTGGCGATGCGAGCTCGCCATGGCGATCAGCGGGTTCACGGCCCAGACGAGCGGCAGTATCAGAAGCACTGGGAGTGGCAGGGCCACAACACCCACGACCACCGCAGCAGCGACGACGGGAACCCTGTGCTGAGCCGACCGAGTTCGGGGTTTGGGGTTTGGCCTGTTGGGATCTGCCCACACCACAGGCACCAGGGCGCTGGCCATCGCGAGGACCACCGCCATCATCGGAGCGGTCGCGGTCGTGTGATGTAGCGCATCCAAAACCAGCCGGCGCCAGACAGCAGCAGCGAAGCGGTGATGACGACCGCACCCAACGGGCTCTGCAAGTAGAAGTTGGCTGCCCGGTCATCGCTCAACCCATAGAGAACCGAAACCAAAGGGGGCAGCAACGACATGACTGCGGCCGATGCGAGCTGCTGACCGGATTGTGATTGGGCCGCCCGACCGTCGAGGGTTGAAGAGCTCAATCGATCGGCCAGCCGCTCCATGGCGATAGCTGTCGTGCCGCCCGTGGTCTCGGTGACCAACAAGGCCGTTCCGACAAGGCCCGATTGTTGGGAGAGGGCTTCCACCACCCTTTGGCCGCTGCGAATCTGGGCTGAGACCTCAGCCATGCCCGCGATGCTCCGCTGCTCATCAGTGAGGGAATCAAGTGCACTCGCTACGGTGAACCCCGCGGCGATCCGCCTGGCGAGGATGTCGACCACGACCGGCAACTCGTGGAGCCGGCGGACGTGTGTTCGCCGTCGTGTTTCTGATCGAACCAACATCGCTGCACCACCTACGAAAACACCGCCAACCGCCGGCACCGTGACAGACCATTGTGAGATCACCACCAACGCGATGATCCCGGCTGCCACCAGCGGACCATTGGAGGCAGCCAAGGCGGTGATCCAACGCCGGCCCGACCCGGGATCGAGCACGGACCAGCCCATCACCGCAGCCAGAAAGCCGAGACCCAGCTCAATCATTTGCGAAGCTCGCCTTCTGCGCATCCACTATTTCGCTGATCCTTCGCTCGCTTCCGGTTCTCTCCAGGTGCACGACAACATCGATGCTGGATCGAACCATCGACCGGACCGCTCCCACATCTACCTCGCCGGCCAGCTGTGCAAGCAACGCAATCCGTTCCAGAACCGACTCACAGCTCGATCCATGGCAGGTGGAGAGCGAACCACGATGTCCGGTGTTGAGCGCAAGCAACAAATCCAGAGCCTCGGGGCCGCGCACCTCCCCCACGATCAGCCGGTCCGGACGCATCCGTAGAGCGTTTCTGACCAGATCTCTCAGCGACACCTGTCGGCCGACTTCACCAACAGCGGGTTGTGTTTGCATCCGGACCGCCGAGCCGCTTGTCACGGATATCTCGGCGGTGTCCTCCACGACGACCAGCCGTTCAGTGGGTGGCAGCTCATTCAGCAGTGCCGCCACCAACGCGGTCTTTCCAGCTCCCGTCGCCCCGCTGACCACGACGTTTCTTCGATTGCTCAGTGCGTGACGGAGCTCCTCGATCTGAGAAGTGGTTCCGAACGAATCCAAAGCGACGCCCGAAGCCTTGAAACGACGGATTGTGACAATCGGGCCGTCGAGCGCCACCGGAGCTGCCACGACATTGATGCGGCTTCCGTCGCCAAGCTGAGCATCAACCATTGGATGCAGCCTGTCGATCCGGCGACCACTCGGTGCCAACAGCCTCTCGACCATGAGCTCGAGCTCAGCGGCAGTGAGCACAATCCCGGAACGGTGCCACCCTCCGTCGGCGTCCACCAGGACCTCCCCCGGACCGTTGATACAGATGTCATTTACAGCCTGGCTACGAAGGAGACGAGTCAGCGGCCCATAGCCGGTCATCGTACGCAGTGTGTTGTGAACTTCTGAATTCGTACCCCGAGCTTCGGCCGCCGGAACATCGCGGCGCAGCCGCTCGGTGAGTTGCTCGGGAGTGAGCTGAGCATCTTCGGCCAGCCAGCTCCGAACCGACGAACTCACAGCAGTTCTTCGAGTCGGCGAAGCGAGCGGGGCAACCGATTGGCGAGCAGCCCGGCGTCGACCGCTCGGGCCACCGTCGGATCGATCCACAGCTGGGCCACCGCCGGCGATCCCAGGGCCGAACTGACATCGGCCGCCCGCAGGGAGCGACCCTTCTCCGACACGATGATCACTCCGTCAGGGGTTGGACCGCTCATCGCTGCGCGAACTGCGAGATAGCACGGGCGAGTGACCAAATAGCTGCGGTCAGCAGCTTGGATCAGCGGCACGCCTGCCTGTCGCATCCGCCCGAGGTCGATCACCACCGCTCGGGTGTCGGACCGCAGAATCTGAGCCAAGGTACGAAGCCGCTCAGCTCTGGGCAGGCATCCGGACTCTTCAACCGCCAGCAACTTCAGCTGGGGGGCGACATCGCGAGCCAACCGCGCCAGCGAATCGGGATGTGGTGCATCGGTGGCGAACCAATCGGACAACGTGGCAGACACGGGCGGTGCGCCGAAAATGAGACCCTGGTCGCCGGCGAGATCCACCAACAGTGTTTCCTGCCGTTCCGCCGAGAGCACGGCGGTTGCCGCCGCAACGACCGATGTTCCGACACCACCCTTGGCCGAATGGAACGAAACACATGTCGTTCGTGGGGTCGGCGTAACTTGTGAATTCATGGTTGCTCCTGAGGAGGAGCTCGTCGTTGGAGAACAGCTGGCACAACGACCCTGGCAGTCCCTGACTGCAACAAGACAAACGCTTGGAATACCGACGATAACGGGACAACAACTGCATTCCTACGTTGTTTGGCGTAGTTTGTTGTTCCGCAACACGCACGGGTCGCTGGTAGCTTGGACCTCACTGGAGGTGTCTGCGTACCTGGTGGGCGCCCCCGCCTTCAAAGCGGGCGTGACGGGTGATCCTCGTCAGGCGGGTTCGATTCCCGTCCACCTCCGCGAGACCATGCCCTCCGGGGACCAACACAAACGAAAGACCCCGGGCCCTGTGGGCCCGGGGTCATCAACACAGTTTCTTGGCTCTTCCGACGAGCTAGGCCAAGGCTTCACCGACGGTGTTGGTCATCACCGCTGCGACGAGATAGGGGTCGGCGTTGGCGTTGGGACGCCGATCCTCGATGTACCCCTTCTGGTCCTTGTGAACCTGCCACGGGATCCGGATCGAAGCACCTCGGTCGGACACGCCGTAGCTGTACTGATCGAACCGCTGGGTCTCGTGCGCTCCGGTGAGACGATCCTCAATCCCCACCCCGTAGTGTTCAAGGTGAGCCTCGGGCGTCCCGAGCTTGCCGAGCGCCTCACACGCGACGATGATCGAATCGTACTCCTCCCGCATCTTCGCAGTTGAGAAGTTGGTGTGCATGCCGGCACCGTTCCAATCGCCCTTCATCGGCTTGGCTTCCAGGCTTACCTCGAGGTCTTCCTCTTCGGCCAGGCGGTACAAGAGGTAACGTGCGATCCAAAGGTGGTCGCCAACCTCAACCGTTCCGGCTGGACCGATCTGGAACTCCCACTGGCCGGGCATCACCTCGGCGTTTGTGCCGCTGATCTTCAAACCAGCATCGATGCAGGCCTCGGCGTGCCGTTCCACCAGTGCCCGACCGAAGATCTTCACCGCACCCACGCCGCAGTAGTACGGGCCCTGTGGGCGAGGATAGCCATGCTCGGGAAACCCGGCCGGCCAGCCGGTCACGGGATCGAGAAGCGTGTATTCCTGTTCCAGTCCGAACCACATGCCCTGGTCGCCGTACTTGTCCTCCGCCTCACGGGCGACGGCACGGGTATTGGACGGAATCGGCGATTGGTCGGCGGTGTGCAGCGTTTCACACAACACCAACACATTGTCGCCGCCTCGAATGGGGTCGGGGCACTGGAAGACAGGCTGGAGAACGATGTCGGAACGATCCCCCGGTGCCTGATTCGTAGACGAGCCGTCGTAGCCCCACACACCCGGCTCGACGCCATCGGGATAGATCCTCGTCTTCGAACGAATCTCCGGGGTTGGTTCGGCCCCGTCGATCCAGAGGTATTCAGCCCTGTAGACCATTGGTACTCCTTCTATGGTTTGCGGATCGGCGCTAGACGCCCAGAACGCGCTCGTGATGGCCAACCTCGCTGTCAGCCGTTTCTGACCCCTTGAGTCAAACGGGGCCACCGGCCTTTCGCAATGTCGGTTTGTTAATGGGGTGTGAACGCTTGTGGGGCAGCAAAGAATCCCCTGCACACTGTCAGGTGAGCTGGTGTCGATCCACCGAACCCGGACAGGGGGCGAGCGGGCGGCCCAACACTAGGTATGCGGAGGCAGAGTGGCCACAAATCCACAGTATGACTACGTTCTGAAAGCGGTGGAAGAGCGCCGGGTTCGGTTGATCCGGCTGTGGTTCACCGACGTCCTGGGTCAGCTGAAGTCGGTCGCAATCAGCCCTGCCGAACTCGACAGCGCCTTCGACGAAGGTGTGCACTTCGACGGATCGGCGATCGACGGGTTCAGCCGAGTCCAAGAGTCCGACGTGATCGCCAAACCCGATCCCAACACCTTCGAGCTGATGCCGTGGGCTGATGGCGGTTCGACCGCACGGATGTTCTGCGACATCACCAACCCCGACGGGACCGCATTCACCGGCGACCCGCGTCATATCCTGCGACGAAACTTGAAGGCAGCCGAGGCCGAAGGCTACGGACTCTTCACCGCCCCGGAGATGGAGTTCTTCTACTTCGCCGACGGAAACCCGAACCATGCACCCGAACTTCTCGACAGCGGTTCCTTCTTCGACTTGACCACTAGCGATGTAGCCTCGGACCTTCGCCGCCGCACGATCACCGTGCTGGAAACCATGGGAATTCCGGTCGAATACTCATTTCACGAAGACTCCCCCAGCCAACACGAGATCGACCTCCGGTACACCGACGCGCTCACCATGGCCGACCAGATCATGACCTTCCGACTGGTGGTGCGGGAACTGGCAATGGAGCGGGATCGCTATGCCAGTTTCATGCCGAAACCGATCGCCGGTATTCAGGGTTCAGGCATGCATCTCCACCTCTCGCTTTTCGGTGAGCATGGCAACGCGTTTCACGATGCCGAGAGCCAATACGGACTGAGTGAGGTGGGTCGAGCGTTCACGGCCGGTCTGCTTCGTCACGCCCGTGAGATCACTGCGATCACCAACCAGCTGGTCAACTCGTACAAACGGTTGGTCAACGGTTTCGAAGCGCCGGTGTGGATCAGCTGGGCTCAGCAGAACCGCAGCGCCCTGGTGCGGGTCCCCGTGACCAAGATGGACAAACCCAGTTCCACCCGGATCGAGCTCCGCTCACCGGACCCGTCCTGCAACCCCTACCTGGCGTTCTCGGTCATTGTGGCGGCGGGCATGAAAGGGATCCGTGAAGGCTACGAACTGCCAGGCGAGCTCACCCAGAATCTCGCCGACCTGTCCGCAGGTGAAGCCCACGCACTGGGCATCAAATCGCTACCGGCTTCGCTGGCCGAAGCATTGGACGAGATGGAACGATCTGAACTGGTACAGGAAGCCTTGGGTGACCACATCTTCGAATGGTTTCTCCGCAACAAGAGGAGCGAATGGACCGACTACAAGGCGCACGTGAGCCCGTGGGAACTCCAGCGTTACCTGCCCTCGTGGTAGCCGGACCGAGGATCTCACGTGAACCCTGACCAGGCCGTCTTTGCGGTCTTCACCACACCCGGTGCCACCGGGCCGGTGGAGGTACTGCGAACGCTGTCGATGGCCGGCTTCGGCAGCATCGAGGTCGAGTCCGCGTTCGACCTCGGCGCAACCAGGCCGGCGCAGGGCTGGTCCGGGTCGATCGTGCCGATCGGCGATGACGAGCAGTCCGCAGCTGCGAGCTGGGCGTTCTGCCGGGATAGTCGCAAACTGGATGAACCGGTGCTACCAACACTGGTCGTGATCAGCGGATCGAAGATCGCCGAGCTGGCCCAACGCCATGAACAATTCGACGATTTCCTTATCGCTCCGTTTCACCCCAGCGAGTTCGAGGCACGGGTAGGCCACATGATGTGGCGCAGCGGACATGCGCCTGGGCCCGAAGTCATCGAGATCGGACCGCTGGCGTTGAATCTCGAGACGTATCAGGCCACGTTGGTAAATCGTCCACTGGACCTCACCTATATGGAGTATGAGCTGCTGAAGTACCTCGCGCTCAGCCCAGGCAAGGTGTTCAGCCGGGAGATCCTGCTGAATCGAGTGTGGGGGTATGAGTACTACGGCGGCGCCCGCACCGTCGATGTCCACGTGCGCCGACTGAGGGCCAAGTTCGGTGAAGAGTTCGCTCACCTGATCCAGACCGTTCGGTCGGTTGGCTACAAGCTCGACCACACCCGCTAGACCACTAGTTCCAGCCTCGCTTCGAAATAGAGCACTTCAGTTGCAGACGTCGATAGTCGATCTAACGTCGTCGTGATGCAGTACTTCGCCTACGGATCCAACATGCACGTTCCGCAGATGTCACTGCGTTGCCCCGAGGCCCAACCGGGCCCCGTAGGTCAGCTGGAAGGTTGGCGGTTTCTGATCAACCAGCGGGGTGTCGCCACCGTCTGTCCCGACCCGACGGCCAGCGTCTTCGGTGTGTTGTGGAGAGTAGGGCCCGGTGATGTGGCGACCCTGGACCGCTACGAAGGAGTGAACGAGGGCCGCTACGAGCGGCGTGTGGTTCACGTGACCCCGACCGGCCATGACCCCGAACCTGTCATCGTGTACGTGGACCCCCGTACCCAGCCTGGACCGCCTCGCGACGGCTACATGGAAAAGGTCGTGCAGGGTGCCCACACCTTCGGCCTCCCTTCGCACTACCTCGGGCAACTCCGTTCGTTCACCCTCTGAGCATCGGATTCGGCCTGCGATGGCCTGCTGGTCAGCGCCCGGTGGTGGACCAGTGCCACCGTTCGGTTGGCAGGTTGAAGAAGCCGAAGTCGGCGGCGTTTCGACGCAGCCACAAGTACGCCGGTGAGTTCGGGCTGTTGATCGATTTTCCGTTCTCGGTGAAATCGACAGCCAGGCCACGCTCGTGGTACGACGAACCGGGTCGGGCTGTGGGTGGGCGGCAACTACTGGCCGGTGCCTCCCAGATGGCGTAGTCCGAGGTTCCGCAGTGGGCTCGGCGCAGACGGATCTGGGCCGCAGGATCACGCCACCCGCCGCCACGCAGGATGATGCCGTCAGCCTCGGCTGCCTCGACCATGGCAAGCAGGTTGGCGGCGACGGACCTGTGGATGGCGATGCCGTACACCCACTCGATTTCGTCGGGTGTTGCCACCGGACCGGCCAAACCGCCGGGGCCGGTGTAGGACGCAGCTCGCAGCTGAGCGGCCAGTTTGTCGAGTTCGGCCCGTTCCTTGGCCTCGAGTTCTTCGCCCAATTGTTCTCTGTAGGCCTGCTCGTTCAGCAGGTGTTCGAGCCGCTCGTTACTCGCCTCGAACAATGCGTTCTGCAGCTCTCGATCAACTTCGAGCCGCCGCTGCACGCGCTCGACGTCGACCCGAAACTGCTCGGCCGCAACCCGGTTGAGGCGGGCTGTTTCTCGCTCGACAGCCAGTTCGTTCTGTACTGCGCTGTACGCCTCGGCAACGTCGGCGTCACCTTGCAGCACTGCGGTCAGCAACGCTTGCATCCGTACGGTGAGGCCAGGATTATTCGTGTAGACGATGTCGGGGCTGGAGACGTCCTGACCGACGAAGGATTCGACAGCCCGCTGTTTGACCTGCGTTTCGAGGTCGACCAACGCCGCCTCGGCCGCCACAACGGCCTCGGTCGATTCAGCCAGGCGCCGCTCCGCGATTCCAAGCTTTGTTCGGGCCGCCTTCACCTCGAGCTCTTGCTGGTTGATGGCCTGGTCGAGAACCGCCATCGCTGAGGTCAGGTCGGAGATTTCTGCAATCGTCCCGTCGATGCCCCTCGCCGCATCTGCGAGAAGCTGCTCGTTTCGTTCTTGCTCGGCCCGAATGTCCTCGAGCTCCTCGGATTCAAGATCGCTGTCATCTTGTGCCCCCGACGGTGAGGCTGCCGCCGCGCCAAGGGTGAGCACGAGGACCAGGAACATCGGGAGGAACCGGAAGGGCTTGTCTTTGGTGGCGTGGCGGCGCGAAAGAGTCATCAGAGTCACAAGCCCGTCCCAGGACAGGCTAGTCCACGCGCAAACGCCACCTGTGCCACCCTTGAATGATCTCACAGCTGTACGGCTGGCCAACAGCAGGCAATCCTCCTGGCAGGCCCGAGCCCATGAAGCCCAGCGACCGAACCACTCAATACACTCCGGGTATGCGCAGACTTCGAGTTGCCACGTGCCAGATCAACACCGTCGTTGGTGACCTGTCTGGCAACGTGGAGCGCATCATCTCGTCGCTACGCGAGGCCGAAGCCGCCGGAGCCGACGTTGCCGTATTTCCCGAAATGGCTGTGTGTGGCTACCCGGTTGAGGACCTGGTCCTCAAGACCGGTTTCGTCGAGGACTGCCACGACGCTCTCGACGAAGTCGCTGCCGCAACTACGGGATCCTGTGCAGCAGTGGTCGGCTTCCTGCGGGGCGGGCGCAACGTGCACAACGCGGTTGCCCTCTGCGCCAACGGCGAGGTCGTCACTGAGCACTACAAGCGGCTCCTCCCCAACTACGCCGTGTTCGACGAGAACCGATACTTCACGCCCGGCACCGACCCGCTCGATCTCGTTGAGATCAACGGGGTTCGTTGTGGCATCGTGATCTGTGAGGATCTCTGGTCTCCAACGGGGCCAATCCTCGACCAGGCCCGCGGCGGCGCCGAGGTGATCCTCTGCCCGAACGCCTCGCCGTATCGGCAAGGCAAGGCCCTCGACCGTGACGTGCTCGTCAGCACCAGAGCTACCGATAACAGCGTCTTCATCGTGTACACCAATCAGGTCGGTGGACAAGATGAGCTGGTCTTCGACGGCGGGTCGGTGGTCTTCAACCACGAGGGCCGCCTCCTCGCCCGCGCTCCACTGTTCGAAGAAAACCTCATGATCTGCGATCTCGATGTGGTGCCGACCTACCGCAAGCGACGCCTCGACCCACGGGGCGAGTACGTCGCCACCCCGGAGCTCCCGGTGATCACGGTCAGCGGCCCCAAGGAAGTCACGGGTATACCGGCCGAATCTCCTATCACACCGCTGGAGGATCCGAATCAGGAGCTGTGGAACGCGCTGGTTGTGGGAACCAGGGACTACGTCCGGAAGAACGGATTCAGCTCCGTCGGCATCGCGCTCTCCGGCGGGATCGACTCAACTATTGTCACCGCCATTGCGGCAGATGCGCTCGGCCCCGAGAATGTCAACTGTGTGCTGATGCCAAGTCGATACAGCAGCGATCACAGCGTGTCCGACAGCGAGAAACTGTGCGCCAATCTCGGGGTCGATTACCGAACCATTCCGATCGAAGCAGCTCATGCATCATTTCTGGAGATGCTGACCCCCAGCTTCGAAGGACGCGAACCGGACACGACCGAGGAGAACCTCCAGAGCCGAATTCGAGGCGTGTTGATGATGGCGCTCTCAAACAAACTCGGTTGGTTGATTCTCACGACCGGCAACAAGAGCGAGACGTCGGTCGGCTATTCGACCCTTTACGGCGACACTGCGGGCGGGTATGCCGTGATCAAGGACCTGTGGAAGACCCAGATCTATCACTTGTGCCGGTGGCGCAACGACCAGGCTGGCCGGGAGCTGATTCCAGAGAACATCATCTCCAAACCTCCTTCGGCCGAACTTCGCCCGGGACAGCGCGACGACCAGAGTCTTCCGCCCTACGAGCTCCTCGATGCGGTTCTCGCCCTCTATGTGGAGAACGATCTCACCGGCTCAGAAATCAAGAAGAAGGGGTACGACCCTGACACGGTCGACCGGATCGTCCGGTTGGTCGACATCGCCGAGTACAAACGGCGCCAAAACCCGCCGGGGGTTCGGGTGAGCTCCAAGGCCTTCGGTCGTGACCGGCGGATGCCGATGACCAATCGGTACCGAGGATGATCATCACCATCGTCCGGTTCCCTGGGACCAGCACCGCATCGCTCGATGAGGCGACCGGGGTGTTCGCCGAGTCCGCGGCCCGGTATCTGAACGTGCCGGGGCTGCTGGGTAAGGCCTACCTCCGCTCCGACGACGGCAGCGTCGGTGCGGTCTACTGGTGGACCAATCGGACCGCGGCCGAAGCACGGTTCAGTCCTGGCTGGGTCGGGGGTGTCACCGAGAAGTACGGATCCCCTCCGGTTGTGGAGTATTTCGAGAGCCCGATTGTCGTCGACAACGTCACCGCCACCATCAGATCCAAACCACCAATTGTTTTTGGTGGTCAAGGGTCTCTTTGACAATGCCGATGCCCGATGGTAGGAACTCTCCGACTCTTCGGTAGTCTGACCTCTACCCCCGAATCGTGGGTCCCCCAGGTTTTGCCCCGCAGAAGAGGTTTTTCATTGGCTAAAGAGCGAGTTGAGAGGGACGAGGAAGACCTCGTCAGGTTGTATCTCACCGATATCGGCCAGTACCCGCTGCTCACGAAGGAGGGCGAAGTCAAGCTCGCCCAGGCCATCGAAGCTGGCAAGGCCGCTGCTGAAGAGATGGAGATGAGCGAGGAAGTCACTCCCGCTCGCAAACGTGAACTCCGCAGAGCCATCCGCCAGGGCCGGGAAGCGGAACGAACCTTCGTCCAATCCAACCTGCGGCTGGTTGTATCGATCGCCAAGAAATACCAGGCTTCGGGCCTCCCGCTTCTCGACCTGATCCAAGAGGGCAACCTCGGGCTCATGCACGCAGTCGAGAAGTTCGACTGGCGCAAGGGCTTCAAGTTCTCCACGTACGCAACGTGGTGGATCCGCCAGGCGATTACCCGCGGTATCGCCAACACCGGCCGAACGATCCGCCTCCCGGTGCATGCCGGCGACACTCTGGCTCGCCTCCAGAAAGCACGTTCTCGCCTGGAACTCAAGTACGGCCGTCCGGCCACGCTGCTCGAGTTGGCCAAAGAGGTAGAGATGCCCGAGGACAAGGTCACCGAGGCATTGCGCTTCGCGGCCGAACCACTCTCGCTTTCCGAACCCCTACGGGAAGATGGCGACGCCGAACTGGGAGACGTCGTCGAAGATCGTGGTGCTGACTCGCCGTTTGAGGTTGCGGCCACCGCGCTTCTGCCCGAGGAGATCAGCCGTCTGCTTTCACCGCTGGATGAGCGGGAGCGAGAGATCCTCAAACTCCGGTTTGGGCTCGACCGTGGCGAACCCCGCACCCTCGAAGAGGTCGGCGAACACTTCAACCTCACCCGTGAGCGGATCCGTCAGATCGAAGCTCGGGCCATGAGCAAGCTCCGCCACCCGTCCTCCGACACCGGCGCCCGGGACCTACTGGCCGTCTGACAATCCAGTACTCCCCCGGCCTAGCTTTCGCGGGCCGGATCGAAATCGCGAACACGAACGTCATTGTGAGCGCCTGAGCCGCGAGCACCGCCGACTGGATGGTCATGGACCTTCTTCGGCGATGTCGAACAGGTCGTGAAGGATGTCGAAGTGGTTCCTGCCCGCGATTTCTCTCGGAGGTATGCCCAGGTGATCCGCGTAGAGCGTGCTCTGCCGCTTGAAAGCATCGGTTTCGTTCTCTCCGAACACGACGACAGCAGGGACCTGGGGCGGTGACCACAAGAGTGGGCTGAGTTCTTCAGCTTCGGACAGCGAGAGCCCGACCACATCGTTCACGTAAGTCTCCACCAACGGGCGCAAGTCGTAGATGCCCGACAGCAGCACCAACCGGTCGACCGGCACCGTCCGGGCTGCGAACGCCGCCAGATGGGCTCCAGCTGAAGAACCGGAGACGGTGATGAAGGCGTCCGAAAACTCAGATTTCACCCATCGCAGCGCTTCCAGGATCTCGGCTTCGATCTCGAACAGCGAGACCTGTGGACAAAGGTCGTAGCCAACTGCGATGTACGTGATCCCCGCCTGTGTGAATGGTTCGGCTGGGAACGATGCATCGTCCTTGGAGAGCTGTTGCCAGTAGCCGCCGTGGATGAACACATGAACACGAGCCTTGCCGGCCCCGAAGACATCGAGTTCGGCCCGAGGACCCGCGCCGTACCGGTGGGTTTCGAATCGCACAACACTTCGCACACGACTGCTCTCCGACATGTACCGGTCCAGATACGGCTGGATGTCGGCGACACAACTACTCGGCGAATACGCAACAGCGCGCTCGGCCTGATCCGCCGGGGACAGAATCGGGTCTTCAGAACCGGACACGGATCTCCCACAGATCAGGGAACGCCGCCCTGAACAAGGTGGTTTTCAGGTAGTCCGCACCGGCAGACCCTCCGGTGCCTGGTTTCGTGCCAATCGTTCGCTGCACCATCTTCACGTGGCGGTAACGCCATTCCTGTAGACCTTCGTCCAGGTCGGTGAGGCTCTCGCAAATCTCGGTCAGCGCCGGGTCGTTTTGGTACACCTGCACCAGCGCCTCCTGAACACCGTCCGACGACGTCACCGGTTCGGTGACATCGCGATCGAGCACATCATCGGGGATGTCGTATCCGGCCCGGCTGAGAAAGGCCAGGAACACATCCCACAGTGAGGGGGCTTCGAGCCGGGCGCGAAGGGCCGCACTCAGTTCGGGTTGGTTGGTGAAACGTTCGGCATGGGCGGCGGATTTGAATCCCAGCAGGAACTCGAGTTCGCGAAACTGGACGCTCTGAAAGCCGGATGCGTTGGCCAGGAAACTTCGGAACGACACGAACTCCAGCGGGGTCATCGTCTCGAGAACGTCCAACTGCGCCACCAAAGTCTTGAAGATCTTCAGTACCCGCTTCAGTTGGTGGGCGCCCTTGTGAGGCCGATCGCTGTTCAGATGTTCAGCGAAGTGGTCCAGCTCATGCAGAACCTGCTTGAACCACAACTCGTACACCTGATGGATGATGATGAACAAGGTCTCGTCATGCTCGGGCGGGTCCGAAGCCGGATGTTGAAGATCCAGCAACTCAGGGATTCGCAGGTACGAGCCGTACGTGAATTCGGGAGAGGTCTCCGTGTCACTCACTGTTGAATCTCCTTGGTGTGGAGCCGAACGGGTTCCAGCGCCTCGGCCGGAAGAGGATCAAGGGTTTTGACATGTTCGTCGGCTCGATCGAGGTCGACAGCGTCGATGGTCTCGCAGCCGGCGACAAGCTCGGTGAGAATTGCATCCTGACGTTCGGCTCTGGTGATGACCTCGGCATAGGGGAGCGTGGAGAACATCACCATGCCGTATCGCGGCGCAAAACGGTCGGGGTGACGGGACTGGAGGAGCAGCGCCAGCTCGCGTTTGATCAGATACTGCGGATCAACCACCGAGGAACGCATCTCGATGTAGTTGCTGAGAGCCATGTCGGCGATGGCGTCGGCGTTTGGTTTGCGCCGCGCGGAGAATCGTTCCAACGCACCGGCCACGTCGTCGCGTGTGCGGTCGAGTTCTTCCATGAGTACGGCTGCTGACTCCATGGCCGCATTCATGCCTTGCCCGTGAAAGGGCACGATGGCATGGGCTGCATCACCCAGGAACACGCTGGCGTCGGAATGGCTCCATTTCGAGCAACGAACGGTGGCCAGATCGCCGGTGGGGTTCTCGAAGAACTGGTCGGTCAGGTCGGGCACGAGTTCGGCGAAGTCTGGGAACTGGGAATCAAAGAAACGAGTCACCGCGTCGGGCGAGTTCAACTCGGTAAAACTGCCACCTTCCGCAGCGATCCCGGGCTCGTTGGGAAGGAACAGTGTTGCGGTGAAGTCACCTTCGGGGTTCGCCAGCGCGATCAGCATGAAGTCGCCTCGCGGCCAGATGTGAAGGGCGTGGGGATCGAGCAGGAACCCACCATTCTCGGCGGGCGGAATGGTGAGTTCTTTGTACCCGTGATCGAGAGGTTCCTCCACCATCGAACCTCCGTTGAAATTCAGCGTGGCAGAGCGAACCAACGAGTTGGCACCATCGGTCCCGAAGACCATTCCGAACCCGACGATGACCTCGAACTCTTCACCGTCCTCGTCGTGGGTGGTGAAGCCGAGTCTGCGATCATCGAGATCCACCGTTCGAAGCCGATGCTCGAAGTGAGTCCGCACCCTGCCGGTGTTCTCAGCGGCAGTGAGCAGTACACCGTTGAGGTCGCCCCGATTGATCGAGTAGATGACTTCGTGAGGCTCGGCACCATAGGGCTGCAGGCCCGCCGCACCGTCGCTGTGAACCATGCGCCCAACCATCGGGATCGCCAGGTCGGCAACCTCGTCGGTGATGCCGCCGGCTCGCAACGCGACGATTCCTCTCGTGGCGAGCGCCAGGTTGATCGATCGTCCACCATCGAGCCTGTTCACTCGAAGGTCAGGCCGGCTCTCGAAAAGGTCCACTTCGTGGCCACGCTGAGCCAGGTAGAGCGCCAGCAGGGATCCAGCGGGGCCAGCACCCACCACGGCCAAGGGTCCGAGATCGGCCAGCGAACTCATTACACAAGTCCCTTCATGATCTGCACAAATCGGTAGATGTCGTCAAAGGAGTTGTAGAGCGGTACCGGTGCCACGCGGATCACATTGGGGTACCGCCAGTCACACGCTACGCCGGCTTCTTCGAGCCGCTCGTAGACCCCGCGCCCCTCAACCGATGGGTCGGTGATCGTAAGGGCGAACTGAGCGCCCCGTTGGGACAAGTCGTCCGGGGTGATGCTGTTGATCTTGCCGCCGAGCTCGCGGGCCAAGAGAAAGTCGAGATAGCTGATCTGCAGTTCGCTCTTGGCCCGCAACACCTCCATTCCCCCGGCTTCTGCCACGATCTCCAGGCCGCCCCGCAACGCTGCCATCGACAGAATCGGAGCGTTGGACACCTGCCAGGATTCAACCGTAGGAATCGGCTCGAATGTGGTTCCCATCTCGAACCGGGTGTCCTTTCGACTACCCCACCAGCCGAGAAGCTTGGGCAGCGATTGATCGTTCACGTGCCGTTCGTGGACAAAGGCACCCCCTACCCCGCCAGGTCCTCCGTTCAGGTACTTGTAGGTACACCACGCCGCAAAATCCACGCCCCAGTCATGGAGGTGCAGCGGCACGTTGCCGGCCGCGTGGGCCAAATCGAACCCAACCCTGGCACCAACGACGTGGCCGGCCTCGGCGATCTCCTCCATCGGCAGCAGCTGGCCGGTGTAGTACTGCACTCCCGGAAGCATGATCATCGCCAGCTCGTCACCGGCGGCTCGGATTTCTTCGAGAATGTCAGCGGGTTCGAGTGTCTCAGAACCTTCGCGTGGGCTCAACCTGATGAGGGAATCAGAGGGATCGAACCCCCGTTGGCGGATCTGTGACTCCACAGCGAAGTGGTCCGACGGAAAGGCGTGGTCTTCGATCATCACTTTGTGGCGGCGTGCGGTGGGCCGGTAGAACGACACCATCAGAAGATGGAGGTTCACCGTCAAGGCATTCATCACAACCACTTCGTTGGCCTGACCTCCCACGATCGCACCCATCGGTTCGGTGAGAAGCTCGTGGTATGGCTCCCACGCCAGATCTCCGGTGAAGTGACCCTCGACCCCGTACCGGCCCCAGCGGTCGAGCTCAGCTTCGACGTACGCGCGCGATCGGACAGGAAGGGCACCCAGCGAGTTGCCAACCAAGTAGATCTTCGTTGTGCCGGCCTCGTCGGTCGGTATGTCGAACTCTGATCGAAACGAACGCAGCGGATCGGCAGCGTCGAGTGCAGCGGCGCAATCGAGCGTGATGTCGAACTGGGACGAATCAAACGCGATGTTCATACAAAAGCCCCTTGAGCTTGGAGCTCGAAGAAGTCGTTGGCGTTGCCGAACAGCACCCGATCTCGATCGACCGGACCGAGAAACCCGGCTTGGTCGATCACATCTCCGGGATCGATCTCACCGAGAGGAAAGGGGTAATCAGATCCCATCATGATCCGGTCAATCCCCATCACTTCGGCCTGGAGCTTCAGCGCCGCCTCTCCGAACACCGCCGAGTCGATCCAGAAGCGATCGACATAGTGTGATGGCGGATGCGGGCAATCCCCGCGGATGATGTCTCGCCGCTTCCATGCGTTGTCGACCCTCGCGAGTTGTGCGGCGAAGTTGCCGCCGCCGTGAGCGAAACAGATCTTCAGGTTGTGCGGCAGCCGTTCAAACGCTCCGGACAGAATGAGCGACAGGATGGCCAAGTGCGTTTCAGCTGGCATTCCAACCAACCATTTCAGCATGTACTTGGTCATTCGCTCCGGTGCCATCGTGTTCCAGGGGTGGACGAACACCGGGATTTCGTCGTCGGCACAGTGGTGAAGGAATCGAACGAGATCAGCATCATCGAGGTTTCTCCCTCCGACATGGTTGCCAATGTGAACACCCACGTGTCCGTTGGCCTTGGCCCTCGACACCTCCTTGCAGGCAATGTCGATGTCCTGCAACGGAGCGTGGCTCAGGGCACGCAGCCGGATCGGGTCGGCCTGGCACATCTGGGACGCAAGGTCGTTGATGTGGGCAGCCCATCGCTCACCGATCGAGGGAGCACAGGAGTACGAAAACAG
>JBLYYW010000184.1:0-2782 GCA_048550155.1 Acidimicrobiales bacterium
ATCGAGGTCATCGATCCAGGCGACGACATTCGGTCTCTCCACCGGGCCCCGGTGCGCGATGTACCAAAGGTGGGACGGATCGCGGCCGGCTCACCCATCCTTGCCGAGGAAGACATCGACGAGATTTATCCGCTGCCCGTCGAGCTGGTCGGTGACGATCCAGTCTTCATGCTCGAGATCAAGGGTGACTCGATGATCGACGTCGGAATCTTTGACGGCGACTACGTCGTCATCCGCCGTCAAGCCACCGCCGAAGACGGCACGATCGTCGCCGCCCTCATCGACGGCGAAGAGGCAACCGTCAAACGGCTCCGACGGATGGACGGTCGAGTGATCCTCAAAGCAGAGAATCCCGCCTATCCCCCAATGGTGTTCAGCGAAGGTGTCGAGATCCTCGGAGTTGTCGTCGCCCTGATGCGGCGGGTCAGCTAAGCGTTCCGCTAAAGACGGTTTCGGCAGGCCCTTCGATCCAGGCACCGTCTGTCTCGAGGTGGACGTCCAGGACGCCACCGCGCAGCTGTATCGCAACGTGCGAGCCCACGAGCCCCTGCTGATGAGCGAGGTATGCGGTTGCCGCAGCGCCTGTGCCACATGCGAGCGTCTCGCCGACACCCCGTTCCCAGACTCTCAGATCGATCTGATTTCGACCGGTAACCGTGGCGAATTCCACATTCGTGCCATCGGGGAATACCGACGCGGTCGCGACGGTTGGCCCGATCTCCGCGACCGGGGCGGTCGTCGGGTCGTCAACCCATCGGATTGCGTGCGGGTTGCCCATGTCAACGGTGTGCCACTCGATGCCGTCCAGCGAGACGTCCTCACCCGATGCAGGAACGCCAAGCAACACGCACACCGAGCCATCTGGCTGCAGGCGCACCGGGCGGGGACCGACGGACGTCTCAACAATGAACGAGTCGACATCCACCCAGCCTCTATCGGCGGCGTAGCGGGCGACACAGCGCAGCCCGTTGCCGCACATCTCAACTAAGCCACCATCTGCATTCCAGTAGCGCATCCGAACTCGGTCCGATGCAAGCGGCGTGACTTCGAGCACACCATCGGCGCCGATTCCGCGACGCCGATCACACCACGCCTGGATCTCGTCGACCGAAGGCGCGGCGGGCCCAGCAATGACAACGAAGTCGTTGCCCAAGCCCTGCATCTTTACGAAGTCCATGCGCCTTTCCCGTCCAAATACTCGACCGCAGCACGCAGGCGCACTGCCGGATCAGGGTCCCAGGCTACCCAGTGGATACGCGGGTCCCTACGAAAGAACGTTCGCTGGCGCTTGGCGAGTGCCCGCGTCGCTCGGATCGCCGCGTCACGCCCCGTGGCCAGGTCCGTCTCGCCGTTGACAACCGGGATGAGTTCCTTGTAGCCAACGGCCTGGGCGGCCAGCCGACCCAGACCAGGCTGCACCCGCCGCACTTCGTCTTCCAGCCCGTTGCTGAGCATGCGATCAAAGCGACGCTCGACACGGTCTGCGAGTTCCGGACCGGGATCCAGCCCAATCGCAACGAAATCGATTAGCGGTTCGTATTCGCGCACTGCCGCAGCCGAGGGCCGGGCAGCTCGCTGTGAAGGCGATAGCCCGGTCAAGACATGCACCTCGAGGGCACGCGTGACCCGTCGCGGGTTGGCCAAGTCAATGTGGGCCGCAGCCTGCGGGTCAATGGCCACAAGCCTTTCCCTGGCTTCTGTGTCGCTCAGAGCGTCGATTTCGGCGCGTGCTGCGGGGTCATTTGGTGGAAACTCGAGCGGATCCACCAAGGAGCGAAAGTGCAAGCCGGACCCACCACATATCACCGGTTGGGCCACCCGCTCCTGTAGCTCCTCGAGGACCTGGCGCCCTGCACCCTGGAACTGAGCGACGGACAGGTCGTCTTGCGGGTCGACAAGGTCGAGCAAATGGTGAGGCACCGCGGACTGCATCTCCGCGGTCGCTTTCGCAGTCCCGATATCAAGCCCGCGATACACCTGCATCGAGTCGACCGACACGATCTCCCCACCGCGCTGTTTAGCGATCTGAAGAGCAACGTCCGACTTCCCCGATGCGGTAGGGCCGACTACGGCGATCGCAGTCAGGACACAACCGTCCCGAGCAGATAGTGCGACGCAGCCTCGGTGATCTCCATCGTGAGATAGGTACCGGGTTCGTACTCTCCACGAGCATGGACCGGTCGGTTGCCCCTGGTCCGTGCCGTCACCACGCCGGGATCCTTCTTCGACGGCCCCTCCACCAGCACTTCTTCAGACCTTCCCACCATTGCCTGGTTCGACTCACGCGAGATCTTGTTCTGCAACGCGACCAGTCGCTCAAACCGTTCCTGGACAACGGCTTTTTCGATCTGGCCGTCCAGGGTGGCAGCTACAGTGCCCGGCCGTGGTGAGTATTGGAATGTGAAGGCCTGATCGAAGCGCGCCTGGGCGACGACGTCCAAGGTTGCCTGAAAGTCCTCTTCTGTTTCGCCGGGAAAACCGACGATGATGTCGGTGGACACCGATAGGTTCGGGATGATGCGGCGGGCCATCTCGAGCCGGGTCAAGAAACGTTCCGCGTTGTAGCCGCGGTGCATGGCGGCCAGAATCCGGTCGCTCCCCGACTGCAACGGGAGATGTAGTTGTTCGCAGACCGCTTCGGTCTCGGCCATCGCCTGAGCAACATCCTCTTTGAAGTCCTTCGGATGCGGGCTGGTGTAGCGGATTCTGCGGATACCATCGATCGAACCCACCTGCCGCAGCAGATCGGCAAAGACCGGGCTCCGCCCGTTTATGTCCAGAT
>JBLYYW010000185.1:0-3889 GCA_048550155.1 Acidimicrobiales bacterium
AAGGTATACGAGCTCCTGGACATCCTGGTGCTGGCCAGCCTCTACAAGGAGGGTCTGCCCAACGTCTTGCTCGAAGCCATGGCCATGGGAGTGCCGGTCGTGTCCAGCAGGTTGGCCGGAACGCCCGAAGTTGTACACGACGGACACACCGGGTTGTTGGTCGAGCCCGGTGATGTATCCGGACTCGCAACCGCAATCCAACAGCTCGGCTCAGATGCGGACGCCTGCCGTGCGATGGGGGCCGCAGGCCAAGCGTTGATGCAAGAGCAGTTCGACAAGCGACACCAGTTCGACGCGTTTCTCGATCATTTCGCCAGCCACTGAGGATCGTCGTTCAGCTACGAGACGTCAACCGAGCTTCCCCCGGAGGTGTCGACATCGACATCGGTAGAGGGCTCCACCCGCACCGATGACGCCCCGCTGGCGTTCCCGTCGACCTCGGCCGCAGACCCGAATTCGACAACCGAGGCTCCCGAGGCATCCACGTTCCCGTTCTCGATCGGCAGGTCACGCAGATCGACCCGGGAGGCTCCCGATGCGTCGATGCTGACCTCTTCGGCTCGAATCCCCATCAGCTCGACCGTGCTGGCGCCGCTCGCGTCGATCGAGATGTCGGTGCCGTCCAGATCGGTAACCCGGACGGTGCTCGCGCCGCTCGCCTCGATGTTGTCGATGTCAGTCCCGTCGGCGGCCACGGTCACGTGTGCTGCACCCGACGCTTCCAGCGCCTTCAATGCCGGCATCGTCACCGTGGCGATGAGAGGAATCTCGGTGCGGACCCGCCACTCGCTGCGGACGCCGATCTCGAGTGTGTCGCCGTCCACCTCGATCAACAGTTCCTCGAACAGATTGTCGTCGGCGCTGACCTCCACCTGGTACTCGCCGCCGGGAACAACGGTGACATCGGCAACGAACGCCGAGGAGACGTCGAGCTGATCGAAGTTGGTGAGGCTGTAGGTCCGTGTTTCCACATCACCGGACCCTTCGATGTCCTTGGTGCCGATGTCGACGTTGATCGAACACGCCGCCAACAACGTCACCAGAGCGATCACGGCCGGAAGGAATCGGGCTCGACACGAGGTCACGGGACTTCCTTTCGATAGGCAGCCTTTCGGGTGAGGTGCTGCGGAGCTGTCCGAGGCCTACTGTGGACTCCGAGGCCGAAACGGGGAAGAGGCCGAGGTCATGTTCTGATCCGGATGTGGACTACCGGGTCGGGTTGGTCACCTGACCAGCGAAAAGCGCCATACCACTGTCGTTGTGCCGAATGACGTAGAAGAACGGCTTGTCGGCCGCGATGACGATCTCGGGCTCGGGTGGCCCTGATTCGACGAAACCGAGACCGGTGGCAGCTGCGGCGACCGTTCCGATTTCATCCACGGCGACGTCGGCGGCGTGGACCCCACCGCTGAGGAACGAACCGGGCGTTATCCCGGGATAGCTCCCGGGTGCGGCCCCTATCTCGGTGAGCCATGGCAGAAGATCGATGTTGGAGGCATCTTCCCATTTGGGCATCAACAGCTCGAAGGGGCCAGGTTGGATGGTGGCGTCGATCTCACCCAGGAGTTCCTGTCCGAGCCGAGTTCTAATGGTCTCGAAGTTTCCTTCGTCGGGCACGATCAACAGCATGGAGAAGTCGTCTCCGAGATAGGCCAGTTCGGCTGCGACCCAGCCGTCACCGACACCTCTGGCTCCACGATTCTCCAGCTCACGCATGAACTCGACCGCAACCGGTGTGCCATCCAGGCCCACGAAGTCGCCGGGCACCGGGCTGTACTTGCCGAAGACCGTCTGCCATTGGGCCTTGAAATAGATCGCGTCGGTGAGGACGAGGGTGGTGTCGCCTGTGATGAAACCCTTGGGGAGCAGTTCGGGGATCAAGCCCTCGGTGGCGTCACTCACCCAGCTGTTGACCTCGTTCCGGCTGACCTCGGGTTGGCCGACGTCGATGGTGGCCACGTCGGATCCGTGGTGGGTGGCCAACAGGTCGACCCAGTCCTGATCAGGTGTTACTCCTGCGGCAGGCCAGATCCGATCGGCGATCCTGATGGCGGGCGACGGCTCTTCATCGATACCGGTGGCCGAGCCATCGGCGGCGGCAATCATTTGGTCGATGGCATTCCAGGCATCGTGCGCGGGCATCCCCGCGGGCAGGGCCAGGGCGGTGTCGATCGCCGCACCGGTTGGTTCATCGGCGGCACCGCGTGCCATCAGCAATGCGTGAGAGATACTGACCGGGCTGATCACGGTGTTGTCCTCGAGCGGTTGGTCGCCAAGGACAGCAAATCCGGCGTCGTTGAATCCGGCTGCCAACTGTGCAGTCGGTGCATCGGGATCGATCGGGCTGCGGGAGGTCTCGGTGGCCTGAACCGGGGTGAGCGCCGCACCGTCACCTGATCCGCTCGAGGAACCGCACGCGCTGGCGATCAGGACCGCGACGACGATGATCATTGGAATCTTGGCCATACATGTATGACGTCGGTACGGCTCGAACGGTTCCCGCGTCCCCGGATGGTCCGCCTCTGACCCGGTTGCCGATCACCGGCCACTACGGTGACCGTCATGACTGGCAACCGTCTTGGCTTGGCTGGGCGATGGTTCACATTCGCCGTCGCTGCTCTATTGCTCGCCGGTTGCCCTGCAAACGGCGATGATGAGGCGCCTGATCGCGACGCGTCGGTGTACCGGGGCGTGATAAACGACATCGTCAAAGAGACATCCGTTCAAACCGAAGACCCCGAGACCCTGCCGACGCTGTTCATCGAAGCATTCGACCCCGAAGGGATACCGCTGGAGGTTCAGGTCGAGCTCGTCGCCGAGTTCGAAGAACGGTATGCGGTCCGTTTCATCGACGACCGGATCGAGGCCACCGACATCGAACTGCCCGGATCACCGGTTCGGCCTGAGAGCCTGTTTCTGGGTCTTGGCCCCGCGGTCGGAGACGACACCGTCAATGTGCGGGGTGAGCTGTATTTCGCCGAAACCGACATCCGGGCCTACCGTTACACCCTCAATGAGCAAGCCGATCAGTCGTGGTCGATCGTCGGTTCACCCGAGAGCGTTGATCCCGAAGGGTTCGTGACGACCTCGTGACCACGAGAACTCGATCGTTCCTGGGCGACAACGCCGCGAATCCTCTTCTTCCGGTGCAGGCGCTCCACAGCATCGGTGAAGGGCTTTTCGCTCTGTCGCTGGTGGGCTCGCTGTTCTTCAACGTCTCCGTCGATGCGGCACGGCCCCGGATCCTGCTCTACCTCGCCCTCACCATGGCACCCTTTGCTGTCCTGGCACCGTTGATCGGCCCAGTGATCGACAAGCTGAAAGGGGGCCAGCGCGCCGTTCTGTTGATCTCGATCGGTGGGCGGGCCGTCGTCGCCCTCATGCTTGCGTCGCAACTGAAGACGCTGTTGCTCTATCCCCAGGCATTCGTGATCGTGGTCCTCGCCAAGGTGTACGCCGTGTCGAGAAACACCCTCGTACCCTCGATCGTGGATGATCGAGACCATCTTGTGGTGGTGAACTCTCATCTGGCGCGCGTGGGGTCTGTTTCGGGTGTCGTCGCAGCCAGTCTTGGGATAGGGATCCTCCAGTTCGCAGGTGCGGACTGGGTGCTGCGAGCCGGCGCCGTGGCGTATGGCCTCGGAGCCCTTGCCGCCCTCCGCATCCCGCCTCCCCAGGTAGAACCCAATGCTTCCGAGGTCGTCGAGACGACCGAAATGCACGGCCCCGGCATCCATGCCGCCACGATCGGGATGGCCGGCCTACGGGCCGCGACGGGGTTCGCGTTCTTTCACATCGGGTTTTCGCTGAAGACCTCCGGTCATCCGGCGTGGGTCATCGGCGCGGTTGCGGCGGCGGGTGCCGGCGGAGCGTTCGCCGGGACGTTCGC
>JBLYYW010000186.1:0-8554 GCA_048550155.1 Acidimicrobiales bacterium
GAAAGCGGTACGAGAGAGAGTCCGAGGTCGGCCTAGTCGCATACGCGATTTCCAGACAACAGTAGTATGTCGTTCGGGGCCAGGGTGTCAGCGTTCTCGAACCTCAGCGAGAACTATCGGTCTGGGTTGGCCATCCCAGGAAGCGGTGAGTCCCATGGCGGGTTGGGAGCCCGGCACCGGTCGACGATGCACAATCAGCTCAAACCGATCGTTCTGAAACGTGACCGTGGGTCCTTCACCCGACCGACGTTCGAATCCGTCGACCGATACGCGCTCCTGGGTCCAGCCTCCGCCGCGAATTCGAATGTTTGACGGAGCGATGAACCATTCTCCGTCGTTCAGGACCAATCCGAGCGCCTCACCCTGGCCGGTCAGCGCGACCGCTGCAAGCATGAGGATGAACCGATCATCACCCAAGCCGTCGTACACCCATCGGGTGCCAAGCGCCGAGTGCTCCATCTCGCCTACGAGCGCACCCTCAGCTCCGACCAGTGGCTCGTCCCGGTAGGTGAGCGGCACGTGAAGCAGCACCTCACCACAGGTGGCCAGGTGGCTCTCCATGCCGACCCGACCCTCTGGGTCATCGAATCTGTACGCCCCGATGATCTCGATCGGAGCTTCAGCATCGGGACACAACTGCCGCGCCGCCACCAGCCTCGTGACCATCTCAGATTTGCTCGGTGTGATTGTCGCCTTGTGATAGAGAGCCATGTGCAGAGACTACGTTGCGCCCGCCCATTGCATTCGTGATCAGGGCGGGGAATGATTGTTGCTGAAGGGCGATGCGACGAGGAGACACCATGACGTCCGAAAGCCCAAACTCTGACACGACCTCGGAGGATGCCTTCGAGGTGACTGCGTACAAAGGACCGCGCAGCGATTCAACCGAGGAGGCGACCGCGTGTCGATCCGACGCTGCGCAGTACGCAAACGAAAGCTATACGCACATTTACAGGCCCGGGGATGACGTGGTCGTCTGCGAAACTGACACGCGCGGCCATGCCACGCCGGGTGGCCGCTCCCCGGTGGAGATCGTTGTCGACGCGAGCGAGGGGTACATCCCGCTGTGGGCGCCGAACGTGACCCTCCGCTGGCGGTTCCAGCCTCAGTCAATGGAGCTGTTTGTTGACCCTGATTCGGCCACCGACTACCTCCGATGGTTGTTCGGTCAGGGCCTCATGGCATGGGGTGATGCTGTGCCAATCCGCTTCACGGAGGCCAACGATGCGTGGGACTTCGAGATTGCGGTGAACCCAACCGACAGGTGCAATTCGTCCGGTGGCTGCACGTTGGCCCGGGCGTTCTTCCCTGATGCCGGACGGCATGACTTGCTGCTCTATCCCAAGATGTTCGAGCAGACCGAACAGGAACAGGCCGAGACCATGGCCCACGAGCTGGGGCACGTGTTTGGCTTGCGACACTTCTTCGCTCCGGTCTCAGAGACTGAATGGGCCAGCCGCATTTTCGGCACTCACAGCAGCTTCTCGATCATGAACTATGGAGATCGCAGTGTGATGACTCAGGCTGATCGCGATGATCTGGCAGAGCTGTATCAAGCGGTGTGGAGCGGTGCCCTCACCAACATCAACGGCACACCGGTCCGTCTTGTGAGGCCCTTCAGCGCAGCGCGGGTCACACCGCCCGATTGCGTGCCGGTCTCCACATTCAGCCCGATCTCCTACGTCTGAGCGCAACGGAGCGGCTCGCTCCTGGGGCACGGTTGAGCCTGGTTAGCGCATATGCCGCTGGCCGTCGATCCTGCGTGGAAGTGCGAGCGGATTGCTGTCACGGAGTGCGTCGGGCAGGTGGGAGTCGGGTACGCCTTGATACGCGACAGGGCGGAGGAAGCGCCGGATCGCGGTCGCTCCTACTGATGTATGGAGCGAGTTGGTCGAGGCGGGGTACCGGCCACCGTGGTGCATCGCCCAGCTGACCCGAACCCCTGTGGGGTAGCCATTCCACACCACTCGGCCCACCGTCTGGCGGAGGACGGAGAAGACGGCCAAGCTCTCGGGGTCGTTGTCTTGGGCGTGGATCGTGCCGGTCAGCGATGCCGGAAGGGCTCTGAGTACTCGGAGTGCCTCGTCGACCGAGCGATAGCGGACGATCACAGCGAAGGGGCCGAAGCACTCATGGACCAACGGCGAGTCGCTCCAATCCACCGATGCCGCATCGGCAACGGCCAATGCAATCCCGACCTTTGTGCCATCCGTGACACCGGGTTCTGACACCAACAGATCGACCTTCGACCCACCGGTACTGAGCGAGTTGAGATGTTCCTTGAAGGCCTGGTTGATCGATTGGTTGAGGAGGAATCCACCTTCGTGCTCGGCGATCGGTCCGGCCAGATGCTCCACGAACCCCGGCGCCGCTTCCTCTGGAACCAGCACGATGCCCGGTTTCGTACAGAACTGGCCAACTCCGAGCGTGAAGCTTTCCAGAAATCCATCGGCGATGGCGGCACCACGGGCCTCGGCGGCTTCGCGTGTGATCACCACCGGGTTGAGACTCCCAAGCTCGCCGTAGAAGGGGATCGGTGACGGACGGTTCATCGCCAGATCGTGCAGCGCTCGGCCTCCACGTAGTGAGCCGGTGAAGCCCACGGCTTGGATCTGCGGGTGCTGGACCAGTGCGGCGCCCGCTTCGATGCCGTGGACGAGCCGCAGGCAGTCCGGGGAGAATCCTGCCGATTCGAGCCCTCGACCGATGGCAAGCGCCGACGCATCAGAGGTGGCTGGGTGTGAAGGGTGTGCCTTTGCCACGACCGCACTTCCGGCAGCCAATGCGGACGCTGTGTCGCCACCGGCAACCGAAAAAGCAAATGGGAAGTTCGATGCGCCGAAGACGGCGACCGGCCCGATCGGCTCGAGGACTCGGCGCACGTCGGGTTGACCGGTGTCGGGGTCAGCGTGGTCGATGATCGCCTCCAGGTACTCACCGTCTTCGAGCACTGAGGCGAAGAGCTCGAATTGTGAGGCTGCCCGCCCGACCTCTCCTTCGAGGCGGGGAAGGCCGAGGGCGGTCTCCCTCTCTGCAAGTGCTGCGAGGTTTGCCCGTTCGTGCAGCAGGGCGGCCCCGACGGCGCGAAGGGCAGCCGCACGGGCCGCCGGTGACGCGGCTGCGAGCGAGGTACCTGCAACCGCAGCGCGTTCGACCGTTTCGTGAAGCTCCTCTCCGGTTGTCTCCGTCGACGAGGTAGGGACCGAGTCACCGGTTCGGGGATTGGTCGAAAGGACGGTGGTCATGCTTGGCTCCCGTATCGGGCAAGAGGGTTGCGTCGTCGAGCGGAGAGCCAGGGTCCGACGTCGGGTTCGTCGGTGACGAGGCTCGTGAGTGTGCCGACACCGTCGATGACGATCGTGACAACGTCGCCTGCCACCGTGGGCTGGTCGAGAGGCGGAACGATGCAGGTTCCGGTCGAGAGCACGGCACCCTGCGGTAGTTCCTGATGACGGAACAGATACTCGATGAGGACGTCGAAGCTGCGGTGCAGTTGACTCGTCGAGGCTGTTCCCTCAAAAGCCACCTCGGTGCCTCGGCGGATGGTCATGGAGATCGTCAGCCGGTTCGGTTCGGGCACCTCCCACGCTGGTCGGATCCCAGCCGAAATTGCGAAGGAGCCCGCATACACCTTGGCTTGGGGAAGATAAAGCGGGTTGGCGCCCTCGATCGACCGCGAGCTCATGTCGTTGGCGGCGGCGTAGCCGACGATCTCCCTGTGTCGATTCAGTATCAAAGCGAGCTCGGGTTCGGGAACGTCGTTTCCCGAATCCCGGCGTCGGGCCACGACTTCTCCGTCGGTGGTCGCCTTCCATGCCGATGCTTTGTAGAAGAGCTCGGGACGCTCGGCGTCGTAGACCATGGCGTAGACGTCTCGGCTTCCGCTCTCCTCCATTCGCGCCAGGCGAGAACTCTCGTAGGTGACGCCGGCTGCCCACACCTCCGTGTCGCCGTCGATCGGGGGAAGCAAGAGTTGTTCCTCGAGCGGCAACGGGGGCTGATCCAATCCGGATTCGACGACACTCCGGATCTCAGCGAGATCGAGTTCGAGAAGTGACCCGAGGTCTTCAACGTCGGCAAGGTTATGCAGGCCGGTGGCGGTCACAGCGCCTGCACGTACGACGCCGGTGGTCCGATCGGCGGCTCGGACCAGCCAGGTTCCTGTTGATGTGTGGAGAGTGGGCACCGTGGGCTCAGCCGTCGAACAACGAAGACAAGTCGACCGAGGAGATGTGCCATCGGCCGAGGTTGGTTGCGTACAGCGTGCTTCCGATGATTGCGACGTCGGTTGGGTGACAGAGGGTGTGCGCATCGGCGTCGTGCACGACCACCTCGACGGTGCCTTCGGCGGTCACGCGGCAGATCTGGCTCGGCTCGTAGCAGCCCACATAGAGCAGGCCATCCGGGCCGAACGCGATGCCGTCGGGAAGCGCACCGGGGAACTCTGCCACGGTCTCGGCTGGTCCCGCAGACCCGTCGCTCGTGATCGGGATCTTGCTGATCCGGCGGCCGAAGGTCTCGACCACGTACACCGCCTTGCCGTCGGGGCCCATGGTCATGCCGTTGGCAAAGTCCAGCGGTCGGTCGTACCAGAGTTCTCCGGAGCCATCGGGAAGAAAACGAAAGATGCCCGGGCCAGGCTCCTTGAACTCATGACTGTCGGACACGTAGATCTCGCCGCCTCGTCCCGCTAGCACGTAGTTGGCGAACCGGAACTGCGTGTCGCCTGCGCCGGTAGCGAAGACCCTCGACTCCCCGCTCTCGAGGTCGGTCTGGAACACTGCACCGTGTTTGAGGTCGCACGTGAGGAGGCGACCGTCATCGAGATGGGCGAGTCCGAGCGTGAACCCGCCTGTCGACGCCACCAAGTCGAGGCGTGGACCGTCGAGATCCAGTCGGTAGATCTGTCCGGCCTCGCCGCCGCACCAGATCGCTCCGTCAGGGCCAACGGTCAGTGATTCGGGATGATCCAGCCTCGGTTCTGTGAAGATGCCGTCGTAGAAGACCTGGGCGGCTGAATTGGGTAGCAGTGGGTTCATTGGTGGACCTCTCTGTTGCTGGTTCGCACGAGTACGTCGGGCCGGTCTGCGAGGTCGTTGTGGAGTTCGACACCCAAACCGGGGCGTTCGGAGATGAAGATGTTCCCGTCGCGGATCTCGGGAAGGCCAGTGACCACCGACGGGTACCATCCGCGATGGAACGCTCGGACCGTTTCTTGAATGGCGATGTTTGGCTGGCTCAGTGCGAGGTGAACGCCGGCTGTGAGAGCGATGGGACCGGTGCAGTCGTGGGGCGCAGCGGCGACGGCGTAGCTATCGGCGAGGCTTGCTATCTTCATGGCCTCGCTGAGCCCGCCGGTCCAGGTCGGGTCGATGATCGCATAGTCGAGCGCGTTTGCCTCCAGGAGCGGGAGGTAGGCCCGCCGACCGGTCAACGTCTCACCGACCGCAATGGGGACCGAAGTCTGCGACTTGAGCGCAGTGAGCGCATTGGTGGCATCAGGGCGAATGGGATCTTCGACCCAGGTCAGGTTGAACGGTTCGAGCGAATTGCAGACCTTCACCGCAGCAGGCAGGTTCCACAGCCCGTGGAGTTCGATCATGATGTCCATGTCGTCGCCGACCGTGTCGCGGATCTCACCCACCAACGCACAGCCGGCAGCCAGTTCCTTTGGGCTGATGTTGGTTCCGTGGTTGGCCTCGGCTGCGGCATCGAACGGCCAGATCTTCATAGCCGTGATGCCTTCGTCCAGAAGCTCTCGAGCGAGTTCCCCCGGCTTGGTGAGAAAGCGCGCCAGGTCTTGGAGTTCCTCGTCGGCATCACCGAGGCCCCAGTTCGAGCTGTGCTGTTGGGATCCGGCGCTCACGTAGGCGGGTCCGGCGCAGGTGTTGTAGACCCGAGCCGACGATCTAACCATGCCGCCGAGGACTTCGGCCAGAGGCTGCTCGGCCCTCTTGGCCAGCAAGTCCCAGGCTGCGATATCGACCGCCGAGTTGCCGCGGGTCTCCGCTCCCGAACCCTGGTACCCGACGTAGCTGCGCAGGGTCTGGGCCACTGCGTTCGGAGCGAGAGGGTGTTCGGCACTGAACAGGAGTGGAGCGGCGACCTCGTGAAGATAGGCGTCAACCGCAGCGGCGCCGAAGAAGGTCTCGCCGATCCCAATCGCACCTTCGTCATCGACCAACTCGACGATCAGGGCGTTTGGTTGTACCTCGGGGCGGTACGTGCGGAGTGACCGCAGACTCATCAGCCGGCCTCCCGGAGGCCGGGGAGAACGTCGAGTGCATCGCGGAGTTCGACCGGGACCAGATCGCTGATGCTTCGTTCGAGGTCGGACCCGTACAGCTCTTCCGCAGTGCCGAGGTGGTCGCTCATCGCCCGGCGCGCCCGTTCGGGGTCACGCTCGCTGATCGCTGCCAGCACTTCATCGTGGAGCGGTAGGCCCTGTTGACTAACCTGCCGGTCCGACAGACTCCGGACCATCAGACCCACGGTGAGGTCGCTGATCGACGCGAACATCAGGTGGATGACAGGGTTATGCGAGGCACGGGCGATGTGATCGTGGAATGCAAGATCGAGTTTCGCCTGCTCCAGCACATTGGTTCGTTGGGAAAGCCCTTCCAGCAAGCGGTTGAGCGTCTCGCAATCTTCCTCGCTGCGATGGATGGCGGCCAAGGCGGCGCTCTCACACTCCAACATCTTGCGGGCCACGATGAGTTCGGCCGGGGTCACCGCGTAGCGACGAAAGAGAAGATTCAGGGAACCCGCAGCGTCGGAAGGGTCCGCCGGTCGATAGAACGTTCCCCGGCCCGGCTGTGCTTCGACGAGGCCGCGTTCCTGCAGACGCCGCAGTGCTTCGCGCACCACCGGGCGACTCACCCCGAACTGGGCCGCAAGTTCGCGCTCCGACGGGAGCTTGTCACCGGTGGCGATTTCCGACCCCAAGAGCGTTCGTTCGATCTCGGCAGCTACCCGATCGGCCAAAGGAGTGGACTTACTGGTCATACCGGTAATACCATTCAAGGAAAACGGCCGATTGTCAAGTCCCATCGTCTCAAGCGAGTACGGGCGTGGGAGGCAGGGGCCCTCAAGAAGGGGAGGAAAGAGGATGAAGGGACTACGCGGCCGACGAATCATGATCACTGGCGGAGCGGGTGACATAGGCTCAGCCATCGGTATCGCCGCCGCAGCCGAGGGGGCCCACGTGTCCCTCCTTGACATCAAGGACCCAACCGATGCGGCTCCGGTCCTCGCCCGCCTGGCCGAGGCCGGTGGGGATGGCCGAGCCGACTACGCCGTCGTCGATACCTCAGACCCGCAGGCAGTGGGGGACTGGTTCGGCGATGCCGAGACCCCTGACGTGGTGATCGCAAACGCCGGCGTCGTTGACTCCGCACCGTTCTTGGACATCACCGCCGAGCAATGGAACCACCACATGTCGACGAACCTCACGGGCACGTTCCACGTTCTGCAAACGGCAGCCCGTTCCATGGTCGAGGCTGAAAAGCCGGGTCACATCATTTTGATGGGGTCGTGGGTCGGCAGCGTGCCGTGGCCCGAGATCGCCGCCTACTCGGCTTCAAAGGCTGGCCTCCAGATGTTGGCCCGTTCTGCGGCACGAGAACTCGCGGCACACAAGGTTCGGGTCAATGTGGTCGCTCCAGGGATCGTGAATGCTGGGCTCGCTCGCCGCCAGCTCGAGACCGAACCTCAGTACGCGGCCCGGGTAGCGACCGTGGTGCCACTCGGGTCTCTTCAAACCGTCGACCAGGTTGCTGAAGTGACCCTATTTCTCTGCTCTGATCACGCGTCGTACATGACCGGTTCAGTTCTGCTGGCCGACGGAGGCTGCTCTCTGTTCCAGTTCGACTGAGGGCGATGCGTCCGGGTCCCGTTCGAACTCTGATCAAGACTGCCTCGAAGTGATATCCAACACCCTCGACCCACATCGATGACAGGTAAGGCCCGCTTGCTAGGCTTCAGATCGAAGTCGACGAGACCGGCCCACCGGCTGGAAGTTCCGGCGGAGGAACATGGGATACCAAACCAGGTCCAACCTATTGACCGCCACGGTCATCGGCGCCTTTGTGGCTGGACTAGTTACCGTCGTCATGGTTTCGTTGGCACCGTCAAACCAGACATCTCGGATCGACTCGGTTGCGATCACCACCGTGCCGCCGAAATCGACCACGACCCTGCGAGGCGACTCAACCACCGCTGCGGCTCGGGAACAAGACCGTGAGCCCGAAGTGGCGGGCATAACGACGCTTGCTGAATCCGCTGTCGAAGCACCTTCGACAGCATCTACGACTGCATCTACGTCGACGACGACCGCTCAACCGACCACACGGGCCACAACGGCGACAACCAGGGCAACGACAGCTCCACCCACAACCGCTGCGCCACCCAAACCGGCGCCCACGACCGCACCACCTCCAACGGAGCCCCCGACCACCGAAGAAACCACAACTGAGCCTCCGACGACTGCGGCCCCTACCACCGACGCAGCCGAGCGTCAGAATCTCGTCAACTCTGCCAATGACCACCGGAAGGC
>JBLYYW010000187.1:0-6782 GCA_048550155.1 Acidimicrobiales bacterium
CACCCAGATCGACATTGAAGGTCGAGCCGTCGCACGACACCCATCGGAAGTCCCAGCCCATGCGTTGGCGGTACTTCTCGATCTGATCGACCGTGGCGCTCGATACCGCAGCAAAGGCTGTATCGCGGGCCGCCAAATGGGCGGTGGTGCCGTTGTAGTTGTCGGCCCAGAACGAACACGACGGGCAGCCCTCCTCGCCCCAGTCGGTGCCGAACATGAAGTGGTACACGATCAGCTGCGAGCGACCGTCGAACAGATCGGCCAGGCTGACCGCACCTGAGGGGGTTTGGAAGCTGTAGTCGGCAGGAACCTCTGTCCACGGCAGCTCTCTGCGCGAGGCGGCCATTCGTTCCCGCTCCTTTGTGAACTCCTTCTCCTTGGCAAGGTGGTTTCGATGGGCTTGAAGCCACTCGTCGCGGTCAACGATTGCGGGCGCTGTCGAATCGGTCATCGTTCTACTCCTTGTTCCCTTGTGTAGACGACGACCGAGCCTTTCTGAAAGGGACACCTACTGGTCATCGTCCAATCTCGGCGGCCTCGGGAAACCATCAAGGGTTCTGAGGATCAAGCGGGTGTTGGTCTCTTCGGCGCCGATCAGGTCTTTGAGCTGACCCAGCACGTCGTCCAGTTCGGCCACATCTCGGGCCGCCACTTGCAGTTGAATGTCGTACCGTCCCGTGAGGTGCATCGCATCAACGACCGAAGGAAGCGAGAGGATCTGCGATTCGACGTCGACAGTGTCGGCCCGATGATCGATTCGAACATCGATCAGCGCCTCGATGGTGCGGCCGATAGCTGCGGGGTTGATCTTGATGGTGAATCCGTCGATCACGCCACTGTCTTCCAACTTGCGTAGCCGATCCCGCGTCGCAGAGATGCTGAGGGGGAGCAGGTCAGCCAGATCGGTCACCGACATCCGACCGTCTGTTTGCAGATAGGCAACAATTTTGCGGTCAAGAGCATCCATCGCCACCAATGTAGCGGCCCAAGGCTTCAAGCGAGGCTCTATTCAGCTGCCTTTTCGGCTGATGACCACCGATACTTACTGCATGCAGTTGGTACTCCTTGGCATCACATTTGGAATGTTGACCGTGGCCATGCCCGGTCCCATCAGCGTGTCCCTCGTGCAGGTGGCGAGTCGTCAAGGCCGAAGGTCGGGCGCTCGAGCTGCGCTTGGTGTCGCAGGGGGCGATGTGGTGTTGTCGATCGTGGCCGTCACGTGTGTGTCCGCCGGCGCTGTGCTTTCCGAACAGGCCTTCGCCGCAGTTCAGGTGGTCTCTGCGGTGTTCCTGGTCGCATTCGGACTGCTGTTGCTCGGCCGTCCCGTCATCGTCGAGGAACGAGCAACCTACGTGACCCGCCCGCTGCGGACGTTCCTCACACTGACCACGCTGATGCCCACCGCGCTCGGCAGCTGGCTCGCACTGCTGGCGGCAATGCCATTCGCCGATCATCGGGCAAGTCTGGCGGCCTTCGCACTCGGCGTCGTGCTGGTCTCGTTGGTGTGGCACCCCGTCGTTGGACTGAGTGCTGGAAGTTTGGGCCCTCGCCTCCGTCCCGCCGCCCTGCGGCTCGGAACCCGAGCTGGCGGCATTGCAACGATCGGCACGGGAGTTTGGGCCATGGTCTAGGAAGGCAGGGTCTAGCTGGGCCGGATCACCGCGAAGCTCCCGGTCGCGCTGGCGATCAGCCGGCCGTCGGAGTCGAGGGTTCGGGCTTGGAGATGCACAACCCTGCGGCCGGCTGACAAGACGGTCGCCTCGGCCGTGAGTGATCCCTCCGAGGCGGCACGGTGGAACCGGGTATGAATTTCGATGGTGGCGCACGTGCAGCCGTCGTCGATCACCGTCATGGTTGCGGCCCCCATCGCGGTGTCCATCATCGCGAACGCAACCGAACCGTGGGCCACACCGTTGGGGTTCATATGCTGTTCGCCCAGTTGCAGGGTCGTAGCGCCGGTGCCTTCGCCACGGTGGATGGTGAACCCAAGGTGTTCCTTGAGCGGAAAGCTCGTGTGATCGATCTGATCGCTCAACGGCCTGGATCGGTGTTGGGAATTCGCACCATGGGCTCAAGCTAACAGTACGAACCTACGCCGACCGGTTGGCTAGCGTTGGTTGCCTGAGATTGGAGCAGAATCGATGAGCGAACAGAACACAGGTGAGGGAACGGTCAACCCGGTCGTGGTAGATCTCAACACCGAGGCGGTCGGATCGGGCGGCGCGCTGTGGAGCTTGCCTCACGGAGGCGATCTTGATGCCAACTTCGTCGGCTTCGACGCCGGACAAGGAGTCGGCGAACATGTCAATGACGAGGTCGACGTTCTCATCGTCGTGTTGTCCGGAGGTGGCGAGGTCAGAATCGATGACACCGTGTCGGAACTCGGACCAGACTACGTCGCCCTGATTCCCCGAGGGTGCAGAAGGTCGATCGCAGCCGGGAGCGCCGGGATCTCCTACATGAGCGTTCATCGCCGGCGGGACCCTCTGAGAACCATCGAGAAGTAACGCCGGGGCCTGTCCCCAGCGTTGCGTTTGGTGTGGCAAGCTTGACGGTTGGCATGGCCACCCACAACGACACACCCCCATCTGAGGTCAATCACGGTCTGGCAGTGCTGCCGTTCCTCGGCGACGAGCCGCTCGACACGGTGGCTCCTCCGGTCATCGACATCCCCCAGACAGACGGCGATGAACCGAGTTCGGATGAGCCTTCCACCTCAAGGAAGCGACGGGGCCGACGGGTGCTCACACTGTTGGCAGTTCTCATGGCGCTCGTTCTCCTCGCAGTCGCCGGGACCGCCTTCTACGCCCAGCGCCAATTCGACGCGATCGAACGAGTGGAGGTCGCCAACCTTCTCAGTCCTGCGGGCGGGAGCGGTACGAACTACTTGATCGTGGGGAGTGACTCGCGGGAGAACCTCGACCCGAACGTCGAAAACGCCGGTGCGATCTTCGGCGACGGCAGCCAGGAGATCGGCGGGCAACGGACCGACACGATTCAGATCCTGCGCATCTCCGATGACGGGGCCCAGCACATGCTGGCTCTCCCTCGCGATCTCTATGTACCGCTCGGCGGGGACGGCGAAGCCAACCGCATCAACGCGGCCTACGCATTCGGCGGGCCCGAACTCCTGATCAAAACGGTGGAAGGGAGCCTGGGGATCCCGATTCACCATTACGCCGAGATCGATTTCGCAGGATTCATCGAACTGGTCGATGCCGTCGGCGGTGTCACCATCGACTTCCCGTACCCCGCGTATGACCAAAAGACAGGGCTCGACATCGCCGTGGCCGGCCCTGCCACCTTGGATTCCACCCAGGCCCTGGCCTACGTGCGGTCCCGCAACTACACCGAAGTGATCGACGGTGAGTCGGTCATCGATCCCCGGGGTGATCTGGGCCGGGTCAAACGGCAGCAAGCCTTCCTGAAAGCGCTCTTCGGCGAACTGCAGAATCCCCGCTCCGCCGTCTCGGTGCTCGCTGACCTCGACACCTCCACCGGCTCGGTAAAGCTCGACGATCGCATGAGCTTCGCCCAAGCGTTCGAACTGGCGGTCCAACTGCGGGACCTCGACCTCAACGACGACTGGGATCTCACCGTCGCACACTGGACAACCCCGGCCGGCGCCCAGGTTCTTCGACTGGACAGCGGAGCGTCACAGCCAACGCTCGACTTCTTTTCCCGCTGACGCACCTGGGTCGAGTGCCCCGGCGGCACTTGCGTCCCAGCTCAGGAATCTACAGTGGGGTAATCGAGACACGTATTCCTCACGACGAAGCCCCCGCCCGGTGGATGGACCGGCTGCCCGAACTGGCATTACACGGCATCTACGCCGACACCATCCGCTCACGATTTCCCGCGTTCGGGGTTCGTGACTTCGAAGACGCCAGATACGCGATGGCGCAGACGCTGCACACCTATGACGACCGCAGCTCGATCGATCAGACGCTGCTCGACCTCATTGTCACCAGAGAGAGCTACCAGCGTTTCACCGACGACCTCGAGGCCTTCATCATCAAACATGGGTTGAAGGGTTGGATCGATGCCGGCGAATCGTTGCTGTTCGTCACCGACCACGGACAATTCACCGACGTACCTGTGCTCGCAGAGACGCTCGGCCGTGTCGGAATCGGTCGGCGCTCGACCACCGTGCAGGTCGTCAGCGAAATGATCTCCGAAATCAAGCTCGACCTTGGCGAAGGAGAGTTCGCGGTGATCGACACGCTGCGGAATATTTCGTCGCTCGTCCAGACCGTGCCGCGACTCGACGGAAACCCGAGTGATGAGGTTCGCCGCTACCGAGAGCGCAAGAACACCTACGGACTAACAGTCCTCGATGCGGTACGCAACACCGAGGGCTCGATCACCGTGATGTCGTTGGTGGCGCGACACAACGTGACATCCAAGAACGGCAACACGCTGTATATCCACGAACCAAACCGCCGCACCCTCGAGGGCTACGACAGCCCGAACCTCAAAGTGGTGCCGGTGTGTATCGACTGCGCAACTTTCGGCGAGGGAGGGTCCATCGCGCCAGCGGAGATTCAGTACGAGTTTTTCCAGCCCATGTTCATCACCGATCCCAAGGCCGACACCCGCAAAATCGTGGAGATGTTCAAAGAAGGTACCAATCGAATGGTCGGAGAGCGCTACAGCAACGGTGTGAAGGTGCGATCGTGGCGGGCGCAGATGGCCAAGCAACGGGTCAAGGCCGCGCTGCCGACGACCCACGGCAAAGACCCCGAGGAAACCCGCCCCGACTACTGAGGGATGGGCATCAGCTCCCTGCGTCGTCGGCCAACTCATCGACGAACTGGCGGATGTCGTCGTTCTTCTGGGCGATGTCGCCGATCACCCTGACCTTCTGATGATCGCCGCGCAGCTTGGACAGCGGGTCCTGCTGGTCGCCCACATACCCCAGGGCGAAGGCTCCCTGTTGGTAGCCCATCATCTTCAACAGATCATCGTCGAGTGTTCGTGCGACCTCGGCGGAACAGGCCAGGAACTGGTTCTCCTCTTGACGAACCCAGCCGACCGCATAGGTGATGTTGATACCCTGCCGAACCCCATCGCTCCGGTTGGCCCCCGCCCCGTGGAGCACCTTGCCGTCGTAGAACAAAACGCTGCCACGAGTCATCTCCGCTTGAATGTCGGGACTGGCCGCTGCCTCGTCGTCGCTCATCGATGAGGAGCCGGGATGAATGTGAGTGGCGCCGTTGTCGGCGGTGAAATCGGTCAACGCCCACATGGTGTTGCACTGCGCGTGATAATCGGTCGGGAACGGGAAGAAGTCGAACGCCATCTGATCGCGGTGGGGCTTCTGCTTGGTTTCACCCGGCCCCACAGTGATCAGCTGAGTCAAATGGAGCTGCTGTGTGGTCGCATGACCGAGGAAGTGGGCGACAGTGCCGACGACCAACGGATGCATCACCAATTCTCGGGAGGCTGGGCACCGCTCGATCAACGAGCCGGTTCGCTGGGTGAAGCGTCCGTCGTACTCGTCGCGTCCTGTGGCCGAGGACTCCAACCAGGGAGCAACCTCAGCGGCAAACCGATCCAGCAGCTCCGAGGGTGCCACCTCGTCGACGATGGCGTAGCCGTTCTCGGACAGGAACGCGCTCACATCGGCGGGATCGGCATCGGCCCTGAAATGATGCGGTGTCATGATCGAATCGTATGCGGGCGATCGCTTCGAGGACAGGCCCACTACGTTGGGTGCCATGACTCGGCTCGTGATTCATGCTGACGACGTTGGGATGTGCCATGGTGCCAACCGCGCCTTCGTCGAGCTCAGCCACAAAGGGTCGATCACGGCCGGATCGGTGATGGTTCCCTGCCCCTGGTTTCCCGAGATCGCCGAGATCGCGGCCGACGACACCCAACTCGACGTGGGGGTTCATCTCACGCTCAACGCCGAGAAGGCCCACTACCGCTGGCGGCCCGTGAGCGATCCGACACCGGCGTCGGGCTTGGTCGACGGGGATGGCTACATGTGGCACCGGGTGGCCCAAGTCCGTGAGCATGCCCACCCCGATGCGGTCGAGGCGGAATGGCGAGCCCAGATCGACAAGGCGCTGGCGGCCGGCATCGACGTCACTCATCTCGATGCACACATGGGCGCTGCACTGGGAACCGAATGGTGTGATCGCTACATCGCACTTGGCGTCGAGTACGACGTGCCGGTCCTGATCACCCGGACCCTCGACCGGTATGGGCCCAACAAACACCTTGCCGGTGTCACCGAAGACGACTTCGCGCAGTTCGTCGATCTGGCCCGCAGTGCGAAGATGCCCGTGTTCGACCGTGTCCTGGAAACCGACTTCGGTCGACCCCGCGATCACGCACCTGAGTACGAGATGATGCTCACCGACCTCGATGAGCTCGTCTACTGCGCGTTCCACCCCAACGCCCCCGGGCCAGGAGAGATCGAAGTGATCGAACCCGACACCTGGCACGTACGCACCGACGAGTACGACCTGTTCGGTACCGATCGATGGGCGACCTGGCTCGCCGAACAACCCTTCACGTTGACCTCGATGCGGGAGCTTCGAACCCGTTACCGCGACCGCTGAGACGGGCCGCCGAACCCCGAAGCTGGTTTTGAGAGGGCCCTCTCGGGGTCGATTCAGGGTGGGTTCGGGGTCTTCCCCGATTCCCTCCGCAGGTCATCGGATGGACACTTTCCTCTGACAAAGCCCAGCAGGGAACAAGGGTCAACCCCGAGGGGTTGTGAACTCCACAGGAGGATGTCCAGTGGCCTCTCCATACTCAACCGAACACCC
>JBLYYW010000188.1:0-8226 GCA_048550155.1 Acidimicrobiales bacterium
CCTCGGTCTTCCCGACCCCAGCTACACCCTCGAGGAACAGAGGCCGCTCGAGGGTGAGTGCGAGATAGATGCTCGTAGCCAAACCCACATCGGCCAGGTACTCGTGCTCGGCCAGCGCCCGTTCCACAGACTCGACACTCTCCGCAACCGGCATCGCACCAGCGTAATGCTCCCCTGCCGCCATGAACGCCCTTGAGAATCAGAGCGTGTGATCGCCACAACATCGCCTTTCTGATTCCGCAGATGTTCTCAGTGTCGACTATCGGCTGATTGAGGGTACGCCGGGCCCGCGTTTCGACGGCTGTGTGGAGGACCCGCCGCAGTGTGCGGTGTATGCCGTTCGGGTCTCGTTCGCCTCGTGACATACAGGCAATTGTTCCCTGTAGTGCTCCACATATTCCCCCAGCCGACATGAAGCTGTACCGTCCTGGGTCGGCGTGATAACCCAGTAATCGAGGAACAATGAAGAAACCTTTGGCGACGGCAGGGCTCGTTTTGAGCATGGTGATGGGCATCGTGGTCCCAGCGGGAGCGGCGGGTCCAATCGACCCGGTTCCGTTGAATGCGAACCTCTACGACCTCCAGTTCGATGCCTACGGAGGTGGCTCGGTCAGCGGCATTGGCTACCTGGCTGCACCGACCTCAGCCAAGGGACCAACGCTGTCGGTCGAGATCGATGGCCTCACCCCCAACACCTTCTACAAGGTTCGTTTCGCCGGACCCGAGGATGCGGATTCCACACCGACCAGCTGTTCCGGCGACGCAGCTTCGCTGGCCCCATTCTCAGCCGACAACAGCGAGTTCCAAGTTGGCGGGAGTTCGCTACAAGCAGGGGTCGAGGGTGTGTTGCGATGGACCTTCGACGAGATGGCCGAATTCACCGGATCCCGGGTCGTAGAAGTGAACAACGGCGAGCCGGCGATCGTTGTGACCACGACCGGCGGTGACATCGTTGCCTGTGCCGAACTGGGTGGATCCGGCAACGCGCTCCCTAGTCCCACGAGCAGCAGCTTTCCCCTTGCCCGCTACGGCGGGGCAAACCCACAGGACATCAACGGAAGCGATGTGAGGGTCAGCGGCCAGGTGAACCTCACCGGCTCACTGCTCACGTACAACTTCACCCTCCAGGGCGATGACCTGATCAACAGCCCCGGCGGTGGACTCCAGAACCACTTGATTCAGTTGCGCAGCACCGACGTGTGCGACGGGACCATCGACAATGCGCTGAAACAAACAGTGGCGGCGTTCACCAACTTCAACCGCTCAAGCGAACGAGCCAGAACTCGGGCCGAACTCAACGACGTCTTTCCCCGCAGCTACCTCTCGAGCAGCGAGAGCCTGAACGTGGTGGGCTCTCTGATCATTCCCGGAATCGATCGGGAGACCCTCAAGAACTACGGAATCGTGGTCATGGGCCTCGAAGGGGCGTCCACAGCGCAGATTCCGGGGCAACCCCAAACACGGGAAATGACGCCCTCGGCGTGTCTCAGCTTGGTCGACAAGATCAGCGAGGCCGGACCGACTCCTGTGTCCGAAGCCACCACGCTTGAAGGAATCATCAACGCCGAGGACTACCGGATCGGCACCGACCCTGAAATCCTTCGTCTGTACAACGCGTTCTTCAACCGTGTTCCCGACGTCGCCGGTGCCAAGTACTGGATCGGCGTCAGCAAAGGTGAGGTCGACGGCAAGACCTACAAGAACATCGAAATCGCAAGATTCTTCACCACCAGCTCAGCCGAGTTCAGGAACTTCTATGAAAATGCCCCCAGCGATGAAGCGTTCCTGACCCGGGTGTACGAGAACGTTCTCGGACGTGGGTCAGACCCCAGTGGATACGCCTACTGGCTCGACATTCTCAAGGGAACCAACGCCAGCGGCCTGAACCCCGATCTCTCCAAGGGTGATCGAGCTGACGTGGTCTTCTACGTTGCTCTGGGCGCCGAGTTCGTGAACGCCAATCCCTACCTACCGGGCTGAGCTGCGCACAGAGAGTTTGGTGTGCGGCCGCCTGCGGGCGGCGGTGGAAGCAGAGGGCCGCACACGCACAACATGACGTCCGGCAGGTGATGTTTGTCGCGAATCTGAGGTGAAGATTCACCTCTCCGACCCCCTCGAGGTGAGGGGGTCGGAGGCCAGGTACCTCTGTAGTAGCGGTGGGTCAGGCCTTCCGACCCTGGGCCTCGGTGAGAGCACGCTCGACCAGGACCTTGGCCAGGTGAGTCCGATATTCTGCATCACCGTTGAGGTCCTCTGGTGGGGTTCCCCCGTCAGCGGCTTTCTGGGCCGCATCGGCATGTGAGGAGCCGGAGTTCAGCGCATCCTCAACTGCAGAGGCCCGCATCGGGGTTGGTCCCATGTTCACCAATGACACTCCGGCTGAACCGTTGAGCACAGCGGCGACACCGACAATGGCCCAGTCTTGAGCCCGGCGGTTGAACTTCTGATAACTCCACCCGGCGCCGGTAGCTTTGGGTACCCGGACCTCAGTGATCATCTCGTCGTCGGAAAGAGAGTTCTCCAGGAAGCCGGTGAACAGATCGTCGGCCTTCACTTCTCGTTCACCGTTGGGACCTCTGGCTATCACCGAGCCGCCCAATGCGAGAAGAGCGGCCGGTAGATCAGAGGCGGCGTCGGAATGGGCCAGCGAGCCTCCGATAGTGCCCCTGTGCCGGACCGAAGGATCACCGACCTGGGCTGCGCAATGCGCCAACAACGGCACATCGGCTTTCAACAGGTCGCTGTTCTCAACGGCCATGTGACGGGTGAGGGCACCGATGGCGATGTGGTCGCCGGCGTCGTTGATGTAACTGAGGTCGCCGACCCTGCCGATGTCGATGACAACGGTCGGATTGGCAAGCCGGAACTTCATCAACGGAAGCAGGCTGTGCCCACCGGCCATCAGCTTGGCTTCGTCGCCGTGTTCGGTGAGCGCCGCTATGGCAGCATCGGCGGAGTCAACCGCTACGTAGTCGAAACTTGAGGGAATCACTTACTTACCTGCCTTTGCGTCTTGGATGGTCTTCCAGACCCGCATGGGGCTGGCCGGCATCTCGATATCGGTGATGCCGTGATGGCTGAGGGCATCGCAGATGCCGTTGATCACCGCTGCTGCGGAACCGATCGTGCCTGCTTCACCAACACCCTTCACACCCATTGGGTTCGAGGTGCTTGGCGTGTAGGTGTAATCGGTCTTGATCAAGGGCACCTCCATTGGCGAAGGCACCAGATAGTCCAGGAACGACGGGTTCTTACATTGGCCGTCCTCGTCGTAGACCGCTTCCTCGAACAGTGCCTGGGCGACACCTTGGACGATGCCGCCGTGGATCTGCCCTTCCACAATGAGCGGGTTCACCTGGTTCCCACAGTCATCGACCGCAATGTAGTCGAGCAGGGTGGTCTCCCCGGTCGTTTCGTCTACCTCGACCACCGCTACGTGGGTGCCGAACGGGAACGCGAAGTTGGGGGGATCGAACACCATCTGTTCGTTGATGTTCGGCTCCATGCCGTCGGGGAGATTATGGGCGGTGAATGCGCCGTAGGCGACCTCCTGGATGAGAAGGCCTTTGTCGGGTGAACCCTTTACTCCGAACCGACCGCTCTCGAATTCGAGGTCATCAGGGTTCGCTTCGAGTTGATGAGCTGCGATCAGGCGGGCCTTGTCGATCACCTTGTCACACGCCATCGAGATCGCCACGCCACCGACAGCGAGCGAACGAGATCCGTAGGTGTCGAGACCGAGGGGGCTGATCGCAGTGTCGGAGTGGAGCACGGTGACATCGTCGGGGTCGACGCCCAGCTTGTCGGCCACGATCATCGACCACGAGGTCTCATGGCCCTGACCGTGCGGGGTAGAACCGGTGACTACCTCGACCTTGCCGGTCGGAAGCATACGCACCGTACCCGCCTCCCAGCCGCCGGCGCCATAGGCGAGACCCGCGAGGGCCCGACTGGGTGCCAGTCCGCAGATCTCCACATAGGTACAGAGGCCGATACCGAGTTGTTTGCTTTCACCCGCATCACGACGCCGCTGCTGTTCGGCCCGCAGATCACTCAGCTTGGCCATGTCGAGCGCCATATCGAGGTTGGGGCTGTAGTTGCCGCTGTCGAAGACGAGGGTCGACGCAACCTCGAGGTCCTCGAACGCGTCTCCACCGGCGAGATAGTTCCGGCGGCGGATCTCTTCGGGTGTGACACCCACTTCTGCTGCCAGCATGTCCATGGCTCGCTCGATGGCGTAGGACGCTTCGGGGCGGCCTGCCCCACGGTACGCGTCGGTCGGTGTCAGGTTGGTAAACCAGCCGTCGCAGGTGAACCCGAAAGCCGGCACGTCATAGACCCCGGTGTAGAGGAAGCTGCCGAGCAGCGGAACACCCGGGGTGATCAACATCATGTAGGCGCCCATATCGGCGTCCAGGTGCACCCTCACGCCCGTGATCTTTCCGTCGGCGTCGGACGCAACTTCGATCTTCTGCTGCTGGGCCCGCCCTTGGTGGGTCGAGAACGCAGCCTCGGTACGGGTCTCGGTCCACCGAACCGGGCGTCCAAGTTTGTGGGCAAGGGTGAGCGCCAACGATTCATCAGGATTGACGTTCAGCTTTGCACCGAATCCGCCTCCGACCGCCGGTGCGATGACGCGAATCTTGGCCTCGCTGATGCCGGTGGTTGCCGCCATCATCACCTTGAGGATGTGAGGAACCTGGGTAGCGCTGTACAGCGTGATGTCTCCACCGGCCGGTGAGGGTATTGCAAGCACACCGCGTGGCTCCATGGCCGAAGGGATGAGCCGCTGTTGAACAAACTCCCCTGTCACGGTGTGCACAGCGTTGGCAAACGCATCGTTCACCCCTTCCGGGTTCGGTTCCAGAGCCCAGGTGAACGCCTTGTTGGTGGAATGATCGCTGTGGGCCGTCGCGTTGTCAGCCATGGCCGCGTTGATGCTTCCTACCGCAGGCAGCTCTTCGTAGTCGACCTCAACATGCTCAACGGCATCAGCTGCCTGGTAGCGGGTCTCGGCCAACACGACCGCCACGATTTCACCAACGTGGTGGACCTCACCAGTTGCCACGGGATAGTGCTCCGGGTTGACCATCTCAGGTGTGACCGGCCAAGCACACGGGAGCGGTGCGGCCCACAGACCCATGTCCATCAGCTCTGCGCCGGTGTACACCGCGTGTACCCCCGGCATGTCCTTAGCGCCATCGGTGGTAATCCCGTTGACCTTGGCGTGGGCAAATGGCGATCGAACCATCCCCATCCACAGTTGGCCGGTGACTTGAATGTCGTCGACGAATTTGCCTTCGCCTGTCAGGAGTTTCGGATCTTCTTTTCGGAGGCGGGGTGTACCCATCACTGCAGTCATAGTGTTCTCCTTATTGGGCGGCGGCCAGAACGGCCTTCACGATGTTGTGGTAGCCAGTGCAACGGCAGAGGTTGCCCTCGAGCCCTTCTCGCACCTCGGCTTCTGATGGGCTGGGATTCTCCTTGAGCAGCGAGACGCTGGCCATCACCATGCCCGGGGTGCAGTAGCCGCACTGAAGGCCGTGATTCTCCATGAAGCTCTGTTGCATCGGGTGCATCTCGCCGCCCGAGGCAAGACCTTCAATCGTGGTGATGGATTGACCGTCAGCCTGGACTGCAAGCATGGTGCAGGACTTGACCGACTCGCCGTTGACGTGAATTGTGCACGCCCCACACGAGGAGGTGTCGCATCCTACGTTCGTGCCGGTCAGGCCGAGATCTTCTCTGAGGAAGTGCACGAGCAACGTGCGAGGTTCGACGTCGGCTGAACGGTCGGCGCCGTTCACATTCATTTGGATCTGCATGATCCCCCTTCTAGGTGGTCGGTGACATCCGTAACACGATGAGTCTTTCACAGGGATTGTCACCTGACCAATGAGAACGAGCCAAAGCTCAGGAGCGGCTGTTGCGGCGATCCCGAGGGTCGCCGGCTGCTTTGAACACAACGAGGACGTCGGCGGGATCTGACACCGCAGGGCCACCGTCACCTACCCTTCCTCGAATGCCACGTCGGCCGTTTCTCTCCGCTCGTCTCCAGGGCTTCGGGACCACCATCTTCGCAGAGATGTCGGCGCTTGCGTCGAGAACCGGCGCGCTCAACCTAGGCCAGGGTTTCCCCGACTCCGATGGCCCCGACGAGGTGAAGCAGGCAGCAATCGATGCGATCTTCGCCGGAGTGAACCAGTACTCGCCGGGGCCAGGAACCTTGGACCTCCGTACCGCCATCTCTGAACATCAGAAGCGGTTCTATGACTTCGACCTCAACCCGAACGACGAAGTTCTGGTTACCGCCGGCGCAACCGAGGCGCTCGCCGCATCATTTTTTGGGCTGTGCGAGATCGGAGATGAAGTGGTTGCCTTCGACCCGACCTACGACAGCTACGCAGCTGGGATCGCAATGGCCGGGGCGGTACTGAAGGCAGTACCTCTGGTTCCCCAGCACGATGGCACGTTCGGGTTCGACGACGAAGAGTTACGTCGAGCGTTTTCGCCCAAGACACGCCTTCTCGTTCTGAACACTCCCCATAACCCAACGGGGAAGGTCTTCACGCCGTCGGAATTGCAACTGCTTGCGGAACTGTGTCAGGAACACGATGTGATCGCCATCGTCGATGAGGTCTACGAACACATGGTGTTCTCGGGCGCCCATGTCCCCCTCGCCAGCCTGCCTGGCATGTTCGAGCGGACGATCACGATCAGCTCAGCCGGAAAGACGTTCAGCTTCACGGGCTGGAAGGTGGGTTGGGCTACCGGCCCAGCACCGATCTTGGCCGCCATTCGCACCGCCAAACAGTTTCTCACCTTCGTGAACGGCGCCCCATTTCAACCCGCCGTAGCCGTCGGTCTTCGACTGGGGAACGACTACTTCGACTCGCTCAGTATCGAGATGGAAGCGAAGAAGAACCTCTTGTGCGAGAAGCTGGACGCGGCCGGGTTCGATGTTCTGGAGCCCGAGGGAACCTATTTCGTGACCGCGGACATCTCTCCGGTGACCGCCAAGAAGAGCGTCGAGTTCTGCTTGGCGCTACCGGAGGAAGCCGGCGTGGTGGCAGTCCCGTGTTCGGTGTTCTACCAAGACGACCGAATGGGCGACCACCACATCCGGTTCTGCTTCGCCAAGTCCGATGTCTTCCTCGCCGAAGCCGGCGACCGCCTCATCAGCGCATACGGCTAATTCCCTCCGCCATCCTTGCTTCCACTCGCCTACGTTGCGCGCCGGTAGCCCTCCACTTCCGCTGCGCCCCTTCGTCCCTCAGGGGCATCCGCTTCCAGTTACGGGCTTCCGGGCTTCTCTCCGGGTCGTTTCAGCCTCGCTCCGCTCAGACAATTGAGCCAGCCTGCCGAGCTGCCTTGCTGGCGCGGTGGCAACCTGGCCGGCTCCATTGAGTCAAGGAGTGGTACGCGAGGTACGAGCGAACCACTCTCGCTCCCGGGCGACCCGAAGGGCCGGTTCGTCAAACGAGGCGCGCCAGCGCCGAGAGAGAAGACGAACACCAAGGCCCGAAGGCGAGCGTGGAGGGCCCCCGGAGGGGATAACTAGCCAATCCTGTCGGCGAATCCGGTGACGGATGCGCCTTCGACCTCGCGGTTCTTCTGAGCCAGGAAGTCCGACACGTCCTCTTCCCCGCTGCTGTAGAACGCCATCGGCTGATGATCCGGTGCCTCGGTGCCGACATTGCGATGCCGCATGAGTCCGGTGCCGGCCGGGATCAGCTTGCCGATGATGATGTTCTCCTTGAGCCCGACCATGGAGTCGGAACGACCCTCGATCGCAGCTTCGGTGAGCACCCGGGTGGTCTCCTGGAACGATGCCGCTGACAACCAGCTGTCGGTTGCGAGCGACGCCTTGGTGATTCCCATGATCTCGGGAATCCCCTGTGCAGGCTTGACGCCGTCGGCCACCATCTGCATGTTGACGTCACGGAAGTGCCACTGATCCACACGTTCGCCGGGCAAGAAGTTGGTTTCTCCGGCGTCCTCGATGCCGACCCGGCGGGTCATCTGACGAACGATCAGTTCGATGTGCTTGTCGTGGATGCTCACGCCCTGGTCTCGATAGACCTTCTGAACCTCGCCCACCAGGTACTGCTGAGTCTCACGGATACCGCGAATCTTCAGTAGTTCCTTGGGGTCACGGGGGCCGTCGACGATGGCATCGCCAGCTTCGATCACGTCGCCATCTCGTACTTCGAGACGAGCTGCGAG
>JBLYYW010000189.1:0-7887 GCA_048550155.1 Acidimicrobiales bacterium
CAACGCTGAATCGGGTTCGAGCCGGCGAGGTCTCGATCGATGATGCCGTCGCCGTGGCCAAACTCCCGACGAGCGTCCGTGGCTACGAGGACCTCAAGCTGAAGCGAGCCGCCGCATTCCGAAGGGCCCTCTCAGAGCTTTGGAATCCCACGTCTTAGGTTTCGCTGTTAGACCTGCACCGAGAGCTGCGCCGTTCGATGCCGCACGAACGCGAGGACCAGCAGGCCACCAGCGGCAGCGGTTCCGAGAAGCGAGAGGATGTGGAAACCGGCCATGCTGAAGACGAATCCGGATGACAGTGCCCCGACGCCGCTGGCCAGCGCGCTCGCAACGTCGGCAGCGCCTTGGGCCGACACTCTCTCCTCCGCCTTCACCGACTCGGTTACCAGCGCACTTCCGGCCACGATCCCGAAACTCCAGCCAAGTCCCAGGAGATAAAGGCTCGGGAACATCAGGATGTTCGGAGCGTCCACCGCAAACGCAGCGACGATCGTCGACACCAACAAGATGATGGCACCAACGAAAACCGCCGAAAGCCGACCCTTCTGATCGCTGTACCAACCAGCGAGAGGAGCGAAGGCGAACATACCGGCGGTGTGAGCCGAAATCACCCAGCCGATGTTGTCGGTTCCGTGACCGTGGGCCTCCATGTGGAGCGGCGTCATCGCCATCACCGACACCATGACAGCCGTGCTGATGGTGAGTGCGATCAGGCCCAGCCGGGCGCCGGACGAGGCGAGCACGATGTTGATCGCCGGTCGAAAGCCAAGCCGTTGGCTTGGTTCGGCCCCTTCGGTAGCTTGAGCCAGACTGAGCGGATCGGGACGGAGCCCGGCGCGTACGATGAGGCCGGCGATGGCGAAGAACACCGCCCCGACCACGAATGGGCCTGCCAGTTCTTCGTATCCGAAACGTTCCGACAGGTCACTACCGGGCCCTGCAAAGAGTGGTCCGCCGACCGCCCCGATTGTGGAGGCAAACACGACGAAACTGATCGCTCGAGACCGCTGGCTGGGAGGAGCCAGGTCGGCAGCGGCGTAACGGGACAGGTTGGTCGAGCCTTGCCCGACGCCGACCGCGGCCATACCGACGAGCAGGACCGGCACCATTCGAACCTGGGTGCCAAGCGCGGCCACCAGTGATCCCAGGACGGCAACTCCGTAGCCGAGCGCAAGGCCGGGATTTCGTCCGTGCCGGTCCATGAACGAACTCAGAGCCGAAGAGCTGTAGGCGGTTCCCAGCGTCATCGCAACGGTGGTCAGCCCCGCCCACCGACCGCTTCCCAGGATGTCGTCGATGGCAAGCACCGCGATGAAGAACATCACCGAGGTGGCGGCTCGCGCTGCGATGGAGCTCGTGAAGAGGATGCGGATCGTGCGTCGCTGGACTCTCTCGAGGTCGAGATGTGGTGCCGCAACAGTCACGCGTTCACGCTACTGGCTGTCAGGCGAATTGTCCGGATATATGCCGATGGGGGTCGGTTGATCAGCCGAGGGTTTCGATGATCCTGTCGCCGTCGAAGCCGTTCCAGGTGTCGAGCCGGTTTCCTTCGGCGTCGAACACGATCACGGTGTGTTGGCTGCTGACACCGAGGGTCCGCCATGTCTCGAATGTCTCATCCCACACCAGTTGGAACGTTGAATCGGTCTGGTTCTGGAAGTCTTTGGCGTACTCGAGGTCGTCGAGTGCACCCATGCCGATCACCTTGATCTGGGGATTCTGTTGAGCGAACTGCTCAACCTCGGGCGCTTCAGCCCGGCAACCAGGTCAATGGGGGTAGTAAAACCACATCGCAACCGGAGTTCCCGGTTCGCTCAACATGCGCAGGTTGAACGGCTCGCCGGATCCGACGTCGGTGACGGTTGCATCGGGAAAGTTGTTCACCGGATCAGCGGCCGAAGGTTCCGCAGGCGCAGAGGTCGAGTTCTCAGCCTCCGCAGCAGTCGTGGTGGAATCAGGGGCGCTTGTGGTTGGAGCTGTCGGCTCTGTCGATTGTTCTCCAGCCGGCTCTGCTGCAGTTGTTGGGCTTGTGGTCGACTGGGCCGAGCTGCCGGCACAGGCAGAAAGCATGAGCGCGGCGGCGATCGTCACCGGAAGACCGATGGATTGGTGGCGGCGAACGGATCGCATAGTCACCGATCGTCGCACAGGAGCATAAAGCTGAGGGAAACCGTGCCGAAGTCGGGGCAGATCAGGGGGCGACACCAACCGGTAGTAGATAGAGGACCTCCTCACCGGGTGGCAGAGCTAGCAGCCGACCGATGGGTTTCGGGTCGAATCCACCGACCGGCACGGCCGCCAGCTCGAGCGCCGTGGCTTGGAGCAGCATGTTCTGCGCCACATGGCCGGTCTCGCGCAGCATGAGTTCATTGCTGACCCCTCCGTACTTGGTTTGGGTCCGACCCACGACGCCGGTGATCACGAAAACGACAGGAGCGGTAGAGATCCACCTCTGGTCGAACGCGTCCGCTGACAGCGCTTCGAGGGTCGCCGTGTCGGGCCGTCGTTCGATCGAGTGCTCTTCAGGTAGGTAGTGGGCCAGCCAGTCCGGCGACACCGCATAGAGCTCGATCGGATACAAGGCACCGGCCGAAGGTGCGGTTCGGTGACCGGCGGCGTCGGTCACTCCCTGCCCGGACCAGAACAGCTGGCCGATCTGGGCCAGGGTGAGCTCTTGGTCGGTGAAGTCTCGGGTCGATCGGCGTGTTGCCAACGCCTCCTCCAGCGAAATCGGCCCGCCGGGTCGTTGTGCGGGAAGCTGGACGATCTCGGTGTACCGCTGATTCTGTGCGAGGACTTCGGGTGGAGCTCTCGTTGCGCTGCCGGCCAGTATCGAGCCGATGAGCACGGCGAGGAGACGCTTAGGCATCGTCGTTGACCTCACTGCCGGTCAAGCCGCTGCCATCAGCGTCGGGAGCCTTGGACGTACCGTCTGAAGGGGATTGTCGCCCGGCCACTGGGTCAGGTTCGAGGCCGGTTGCGAACGGGCCCACGAGCATCAGAACGCGACCGATTGCGAACAGCGCCAACGTAGGCACCAAAACCACAAGGCCGATGACGGCCACGACGATCCGATCGGTATAGAGGAACAACGTGGAATCAGCGTCGGCGGTCAGCACAATGATGCTCACCACCCCGGCGGTGAGCAGGACTGCGCCTGCGATCGACGTTGTTCGTCCCAGACGGGTCAGTTGTGAGCCGGCTGACCGAGCGTTGGCGGTAGCGCCCCGTGGCGTGCGGTGCAGTGCGCCAGGTAGTGCGGCCAGAGCTCCTAGCCCAAGAGCGACACCGAGCTGTCGATTGACCGCTGTCGGGCACTGGGTGGTGCGGAGCAGCCCGGTCCTCACACGTTCGTCGGGGTCGTCGAGGTCGAGCGCCCACCATTGCTCCCATCCGGACCGATCGACGAGGCTGTCAAACACGGAACCACAGTTGCGTTGCTGACCATCCTGGTGGCTCACCTCGACCGACGAGAACAGCAAGAACAGCGAGCTGGCCACGGCACAGATCGAGATGACGCGCGCCAGTCGCCGCATCCACGGTGAAACTAGGAGGGCGGGCAGGTCGGAGCCCATAGGGCCACTGTCATGAGGTCCTGGGGTGTGAGACAGGGCCGAACGTCACCCGTGACCGATTCTGGGGTGGGTGACCTAGTGACGGGTGATTTTGCTTGCAGTAGCGTCGGGAGCCGTGGACCTCCAACCGTGCCCGTCTCGGCCGATTTGTGTTTCCACACAAGCGGCGAGAGACGACATCGATCACTACATCAGGCCGGTCAAGCTTGGAGACCTCTCGCCAGAGCGGGCGCTCAGCGTCGTGGCCGACATCGTGAACACTCATCGAAGGATGGTGATCTCGGGTAGGGCTCAGAACCTCCTCCAGGTGAAGGTTCGAAGTCGGATCCTACGGTTGCGCAGCGAAGTGACGTTCACCTGTGACGAAGCGGCTGGGCTGCTTCATTTCCGCAGCGCCAGCCGGCTCGGCTGGTTCGACTTCTATACCAATCGCAAGCGAATGGAGGATCTGACACCTCTCATTCGCCAGCGATTCAGGGAACTGTCCGAGAGCTCGAGCTCTCAGTTGTCGAAGTCGCCGAGTCCTTCGAGCATCGAGCTGGTGACCACGCCCTCCGGAGCCACAATCCGATCGACCGTATTGAGATCGGTGAAGTCGGTGGAGATCGAGAACGTCGCAGAGCCCTCGGCGTCCTGACGTCCGGTCAGGTCGCCGCTGACGATGATCCGACGGAGCTGATCGGCCTGATCGACCGAGAGTGTGACGGTGATCGTGCCGTCGGTCTCGAGGTCGAGCTGGCGTTCGAGGCCACTCATCCAGCCTGAAGTAGACAGGCTCGGGTCACTCAGGTCGACCGTGCTCTCATAGACGGTCACCTCGGTTCCGTCGATCACGTCGGTTCCGACTTCTTCGGCGGCAACCAGGGTCTGAACGGTGTCGAGAACCGAGCGAGGATCGACTGTGTCGATCTGGTCGAGGACGATCTGGGGCAGGTCGAGGCCGACCCAGTCCGGCGACGGCCCACCTTTCAGGTACAGAACACCGTCGACGACTCTGGTTTCGATGCCGCTGAAGAACTCTGCGCCTTCACCCTCGAGCTGGGTGGGCACCTCGTCGAGATCGAGAGTGACCGCAAGATCATCGCCGTTGAAGACGAGTTCGATCTGGCCTGATGCGGTCATGTTCTCGACGCCGTCGGTGCCAGCCACCTTGAACGTGGTTATGGCACGCCCTGAATCGGCAACCGCCACTTCCTGAGCGGCAGCTTTCACTGTCGCCAACGCCGGTCGCGTCGATGAAGGGGAGAGGACCGCGAACGTCGCTGCGAAGAGCAGCACCGCAGCCGCCACTGCGCCGAGGAGCGGAAGGCGGGCCCGGAGCCCGGGTGACGATACGTCGGTCGGCATTGCACTGTGCATGGTCTGGTGCAATACGGCCTGGGCCTCGGGAGACCTGGAGTCCGGAAGGTCGGCCATTCGGACCGGATCGGCGGCGCGCACGTCGCTGAGGTCTATTGGATCTGGAGAAGCAGTCATGGATTGCTCGCCTTTCGTTGGGTCGGGGAGGGGGAGGAAGAGAGGGCGTCGTCGAGACGCTGGCGGGCCCGCATGAGACGAATTCCCACCGCGTTGGTCGAACAACCGAGCACCGCGGCTGCTTCGGCATGGGACAGGCCCTCCCAGGCGATCAGCCGTATCAATTCGGCGTCGTCATCGGGGAGTGAGCCAAGAGCTTCCCGCACGATCACGGCTTCGGAGGGATCGGCGATGGGTGGTTTGGTCTGTGCGGCCGAGGTGGCCTCTGTGACCAGTCGAAGATGGCGGTCAGAACCTCGGCGACGATTGCGGAGCACATTGAGTCCCACTCCGTACAACCAGGCCAGCGGCACGTCAGCTGCGAGGAGCGCGTCAGCCCGCTTCCAAGCGGTTGTGTAGATCTCAGCGACCACGTCGTCCGCGTCGGTGGATGAGTTGGTTCGACGCCTGGCATACGCGACCACGCTCGGATACGTGGCCTCGAAGAGCCGGCGGAAGTCATCCGAAGTTGCCATACACAAAGTCTGTGTCCGGATCGCGCCGAATCCTTTCAGTCTCAATCGGATTTTCTCGATCGTCAGTGCGCAAAGCCGGGTGTGGGATCATGGTCCGATGAGTGCCAGCTTGGACCACGTGGTGATCGGCGGGACCGATCTAGGTTTGCTGGTGGCATGGTGGAGACGACAAACCGGAGTCGATCCCGCCCGCGGGGGAGTTCACGAGGGCTTCGGAACCCGCAATGCGCTGATCGGTGTCGACGATGCGACGTACGTGGAACTGATCTCCCACGACCCGGGCCAGCCTGAGCCTGCGCAGCCACGACCCTTCGGGATCGACGATCTCGAACCCGGCTCACTGCAGCTCTGCACGTTCGTGCTGGCGGTCGGCGACATCGCCGAAGCCACCGATGCGGTGAAGGACGTCGGTCTGGACCCCGGTCCAGTGAGAGCGATGCACCGCACGCGCAGCGACGGAACTGAACTCCGGTGGGAGCTGGCCATCCCTGCCCAGCCCGGAATGAGGGGAACACTGCCGGCCCTGATTCAGTGGGGTCCTGACACCCCCCACCCCGGATCGACGCTCGAACACTCGGTGGTCGTTGAAGAGATCATCGTGGGCCACCCTCACCCCGATCCGCTCCGGGCAGCGCTGGCCGCGATCGGCGCGGACATCGATGTAGGCGAGACCTCCGAGCCGGTTCTCGCCGCCCACTTCTCCGTACCCGGGGGAACCGATTTCTGGCTCTGATGTTGTCCGATCCCTCAGCTGAGGGGATCGAGATCGCCGAAGGTGAGGTCGAGATTCGGTGGGTCAGCCGGCGCGTCGGCGTGGATCTCAGGGACCTCTTCGAACTGATCCCATCCGAGCGCGTCTGCGATCCCGATCATCGCCGCCATCATGATCGAGCCTTTGTGTCGTGGCTTGGGGAGAACCTCGGCCATGGGTTCCAGGGTAGAGCAGCACGGCAAGGAGGGGTCTCTCGCCGTGTAACCAACGTCACGCTTGCTGGGTGTTTACTTTTGCAAGCAGTCGGGGATATACTTTTGTTAGCACTCAGCAAAGCGGCTAGGTGCCCCCGAACAACCCGCCCTAAGGAGCGAAACGCACCATGGATTTCACCGCCACAATGAACGAGCGCATTGACAGCCTCAACACCCTGCTCGACGAGGTCGAAGAGGACCTCCCCGCAGTGCCCAAGGCCGCACTTCGGCTGAACCGTGCCGTCACTGAGCGAGTGATCGACGGAAGTGGCCGCTTCGGAACAGTTCTTGTTGAGACCGTTGAGGATCTCACCGAAGCAGCGTCCAACACCTACAAGTCGATCGCCAGGAACGCCCCTCTTGATGTCGACCACCTCGTTGACGTCGCCAACAAGTACGCCCCGGTTGATGTAGACCATCTCGTTGACATGGCCACCAAGTTTGCTGAGGACACCTTCGGGTTCGCAAGCTCCAGCGTGAAAACTGTTGCCGGCCAATTCGGCGTCGCCATCGAAAAGACAGAAGATGTCGTTGCTGAGACCAACAAGACCGTTGCCAAGACTCTGACCAAGACCGCGAAGAAGGTCGAAGCCTCCGAGACCAAGGCCGAGAAGGTTGCGCTCAACAAGATGACCAAGGCCGAGCTGTACGAAATGGCGAAGGACCTCGACGTCGAAGGTCGGGCCACCATGAGCAAGAGTGAGCTCGTCAAGGCCCTCTCCAAGAAGATCTAATCCCCCGGAAACTCCCGCAGTATGACCTGTCCAGCATCGCTGGGCAGGTCAATTGCGTTTTGGTGCTCAGCTGAGCAGGTGGTGCGGATTCGCAGCTATCCATTCGTCTGCGTCGACCGGTTCGGTTTCGTAGTACCCGACCGGTAGCCGGACGAGCCCAGCATCGGATCGGAAGAACACCTCCCACGCGTGGTATCCGTAGTAGGCGGTCGGTTCGGCTCGCAGGACCTCGGCATAGGCCGACACAGCTGCGACGTAGTAGCCGGAGTTGTTGTAGCCCCGAAGTGCCCTCTCCATGTCCTCGGGGCCGCCTCGATCGACCAGGTAGGTCGCAGCTCCCAGAATCGCATCACGATCGACGGTTGGATCACCCTCACAACACTCCTCCCATGTGGATGGCAGAAACTGCATCGGACCGGTCGCCCCAGCAGTGGACAGACCTTCGATTCTGCCCATTCGCGTCTCCACCAGGTTGATTGCCGCCAGGTACTCCCACCCGATCCCGGTCGCCTTCCCGCTCGCCCGGTAGATCTCCAGCAGCTCCTCGGCCGGAAGGGGCGCCCGAATCTTCCACGCAGGAAGGTTGGGGCTGAGCGGCCCGCTGGTGGTCAAGCTCGAGAG
>JBLYYW010000190.1:0-15088 GCA_048550155.1 Acidimicrobiales bacterium
ACCGTCGTCTTGGAACCGGACGGTCTCGGTGGACATGAAACCGAGAGGTTTGCCGACGTCGAGGTCGACCTCTCGCGCAAGACCATCTGCCAGCGGAGATGCCCAGTCGAGCCTTGCTCGGGCTGAAACGCCCATTCTGTCATCTGGGTCGATGAGTGAGTACGTGAGTTGGGGACGCATGCCAGCGAGGTACAGGCTCGTGGGGCCGGGTGCTCCGCCGAATTCGGCCGCCTCGTTGGCAACCATCTTGACGTGGTCAATGAACGCCGCGTAGTCCAGAGCCCTGTCGGAGGCTGATGTTCGGTCCCATTCAATCGCTCGGACGACCATGCCCAAGTAGGGATTCCGCACGCTTGGTACGTGCACGCTGGATCGGATTCGGCCCCAGGGTTTCTCCTGCGCCGTCGGGAGAATACTGACACCGTCCAGGTCGTCCAGAGCGGCGTGATGATCGTGCACGTTTGCAGAGCCGTCGATCACCGTCACAATCGCAAACTGGAGTCCGACCGCGTCGGATCGTTCGTTTCGCTCGACGATGTCGAGCCTCCAAAGTATGTCGAGCCAAGCCATTTCAGGCCGCCTTTCTTGTGTGTGCTACCGCCGCACTTGGCGCTCAGAGTACGTCATCTTCCCTGCGGTCGGGCGTCGGCTGGTGCCAGCCCCCGGGTTGCGGCTGCATCGGAGTCCTGAACGAACCCGCTCACAAAAGTGGCCGGCAGAATGATGAGGCCCATCGCGATGAATCCCCACCGATAGGCGCCCAGAAGATCTGATGCCGGAGCGGTCTCGCCTCCGACGGCATCGATGCGTGATGCGATCACGGTTGCTGCCAACGCGACGCCGCCTGCGAATGCGAATTGTCTTTGGGTGTTGAATACCGAGGTTGCTCGACCCGTTTCAGCGATGGAGATGCTGGCGTACACCGCGGTCTGGATGGACACGAACACCATCCCCATCGCCAGACCCCGCACGAGGGATGCGGAAGCGATCATCCACAGCGGAGTGTCGAGTCCGAAGAGCGCGAAGCCTCCTGTTACCGCAGCCGTTACTGCGGCGCCCGAGATCAGCAGTCGACGGGGCCCGACCGCCTTGTACACCCGCTTGCCAATCAGGGTGGATACGAAGAAGATGCCAACCGCCTGTGGAGCCTGGCCCAGCCCGGATTCGGTTGCGGAGAACCCGCGAAGGTCCTGGAGGTAGAGAGGCACCACGAAGATCCAACCGAAGAACCCGGCGTAGATCATCGAGGAGGTGATGTTGATCGTGCGAAAGAGCCGGTTGCCGAAGAGTCGCAACGCCAGCATCGGTTGTTCGAGGCGCAGTTCGACCAGGACCAAAGCGACCAGAGCGACGGAACCAATCACTGCGGCTGCGATGATCGGTGGCGACAACCAGCCAAAATCGGGCCCGGTCGACAGGGCAAAGATCAGTAGAGATACCCCCATTGCAGAGAGAATGAGCCCGGCAACGTCCAGTGGTCCCGGCTCGAATTGGTTCTCCTCTCGCAGCCACCGCCAGCCGAGAGCAATGCCGGCGAACCCGATCGGAAGGTTGATGAAGAAAATCCATCGCCACGAGGCATTGTCGACCAGCACCCCACCCAGGACCGGACCGATCGCGGGCGCGATGACGGCAACGCTCAAGACTCCGACGGTCGCCGTGGCACGCTCGACCAACGGGAAGGCACGGAACAGCATTGCGCTGCCGATCGGTGTGATCAGGCCGGCGCCCATTCCCTGTACGACTCTCGAAGCGATCAGCTGGGCCAGCGACTGCGAGGCGCCACAGAACATGGACCCGATGACGAACAGCGTGAGCGCCGTCAGGAACATCCGCTTGGTTCCGAATCGATCTCCGAGCCAACCAGCGGCGGGAATGACCGCAGCCAGTGTGAGGAGGTAGGCGAGTGCAACCCATTCGATGTCGGTGGAGGCGACGCCGAACTGTCGGGCCAAAGTCGGAAGCGCCACGTTGACTGCGGTGCCGTCGATGATCGTCATCGAGAGGCCTACGATGTAAACGGCCATCACCCGGTACTTGTACTGACTCAACACCCGGGATCACGCACGCCTCGACGGTATCCACAACCAAAGCTCGAGACGAATCCGATTGATTCGGTGGGGTTGCTCGAATGCCGATCCGGTCGATTGTCTGCGTCCACTAGCATCGGCCCGTGACGGTTTCTTCGGCTCGGGTTGCGGTCGTGGCCAGTGGATCCTGACACCGCTTCGCTGGACTCGGACGCTTCACCGTCGAGTAGTGATGAGGACATCAGCGATGCGACATCACGGCAAGGCCGGAATGGGTTCAGGACCGATTCGCCGGCACACGGTCGGCCTCGGGGACAACCCACCGACGTCGTAGATCCATCAGCGGAACAACTGCGAGGATCATCACCGCGAGTGACACCAGAGTGACCGTGGCGAACGCCTGTCGGACTGCGTCGGCGATGGCAGGGCCAGCCTCGACATCCTCCCCGGCGAGTAGTTGTTGTACCGGCTCGACCGAACCGAGCTCTTGACCGACAACCAGCAGGAGAATGGCACCGCCCGCTGCGGTGCCAAGCGTGAAACCCTGGGTCCGCATGAACTGGTGAGCTGATCCGGCCCGTCCGATTTGGCGGGGCTCGGTGGAGGCTCGCAGAAGGGTGAGAGCTGCGTTGGTCGACAAGCCGATACCCACACCAGATGCGTACAGGCCGGCGAAGATCCCGATCACTGAACTATCCGCCCACGCGAACGCAGCGGTAACGGCCGAACCGACAACACCGGCTGCCAGTCCCCAGGTCATCACGTCGATTTCCTGTGTCCGGCCCTGGATCACGCTGGACAGATTTGCGCCGCTGGTCCAGCCGACAATGAAGAACAGAACTGCCCAGGCCGCCGCGTCGGCAGACCAGCCACGACCGGCCGATACATAGAGGGTGATGTAGATGTTGGTCGCGAAGGCTGAGGCGATCATGAGGGTGGGCGTCAAACCGAGATCACGAAACGGAAAACCGGCGATGTGTTCGAGTTTCAGCACCGGTTGGGGGCGTCGACGGGCATGAATGGTGAACAGTGTCCCTGCCGCGAGTACGACACCGATGAGCAGCACTGATCGGTAACCAAGCTCATCGACGGCGGCGATCGTTGAGAGGGTGATGATTCCGGCCAGCGCTACGCCGACCCAATCGAGACGTAGGCTCTCGGCCCCCTCTTGACGCTCGGGAAAGGTGTCGCGGGCAGCCACGACACACATCAGTCCGAGGGGCAGATTGACAAAGAAGATCCATCGCCACGATGCAATATTGAGCAGCAAGGCTGCCAGCGCTGGGGCGGCGGCCCCCATGAGGCCCCAGACGGTCGAGTTGGCAGCGAAGGCCCGAGGAACCAGTGAGGAGGGATACGCCAGGTTGACAGCTGCGATGCTCCCGGCGAAAAGGCCCCCCGATGCCGCCCCCTGAATGAGCCGGAGGACGATGAGTACCAGAATGCTGTTTGAGAACCCTGCTGCGAAACCCGACAGAGCAAAGATTGCCGTTCCGGCCACGAAGACCCTCCGGGAACCGATCGCGTCGACCAATGGTCCCGAGACGATTGTGCTCAGTCCGGAAGCGAACAGGTACGCGGTGATGATCCACGGCAGGAGATCGATTCGGCCGAGATCGGCGGCGAGCTGGGGCAGGGCCGCTGCGATGGCGGTGCCTTCGAACGCCACCAGGGCGACCCCGAGATAGATGGCGAAAGAGATCCTGCGGTAGTCCGGCGAGAGAAGTCCAGGATTCGCAGGCACCCGGTGAGGCTACCCATCAGCGACGGGCCGAACCCATGCGGGCCTACCATCAGGGGCGTGAGAGATCAGGGTGCTGACGCCGCTGAAGACGTTTGGAGCGAGCCGATGCTCGGTCGATCCGTCGATCCCGCGGAGTATGGCCGACTCGACACGTTCCCCGTAGACCGGCCCACGCGAATCTCGTTCCACACCGACGAGCTACAGGCGTTGTGCCCCGCGGTCGAGGGGATCCAGCCTGACATCTACAGCGCCACGATCTCCTACACGGCGATAACCCACGCGATCGAGTCCAAGTCGTTCAAACTGATGCTGACCACCTATCGGGACCGTCGCATCTTCGCCGAGAATCTCGCCGCAGAACTGGCTGATCGCCTGGCCGAACTCGGTGATGCCGTCATCGATATCGAGGTGACGCTGCTCCAGAACGTCCGGGGTGGAATAACCACCGAGGTCACCGCACGTCCCAAGGGGTAGCTTCCTCACCGATGACTCGACGGGCTGTGGTTTCTGTCACTTTCGATAGAATGATAACCATGCCTTACATTGCTCGGTCAGCATACGATACCCTGCCGAGTCATGTCATCTCTTTCGGCAAAAGCCTTAGCGTTGGTAATCGCTCTGGCCGTGGCTGCCACGGCCTGTTCGAGCTCCGATTCTGACACCGTCACCATCTACTCAGGCCGCACGGAAAACTTGATTCAACCGATCCTTGACGACTTCACCGCTGAGACCGGGATCGAGGTGTCGGTCAAGTACGACGAGTCTTCGAACCTCGCACTGCTCATCGACGAAGAAGGCGATCAAACCCCGGCCGATGTGTTCTTGTCGCAGAGTCCAGGTGCGGTGGACTTCCTTGATTCGGCCGCTCGACTCGATGACCTACCCGACAGTGTTCTGGCCAAGGTTTCGGAATCGGTCCGCGACGAAGACGGTCGTTGGGTTGGCTTCAGTGGGCGGCAGCGGGTCCTGGTGTACAACCAGGACAGTCTCGACGACGACGATTTGCCCTCCAGCGTGTTCGACCTTTCCGACCCGCAATGGAGCGGTCGCCTCGGTATCGCCCCCGCCAATGGCTCATTTCAGGACTTCGTGACCGCCATGAGAGGGACGGTCGGTAATGACCAGACGTTGGCGTGGCTGAAGAGCCTTGCGGAAAACGATGTGCAGACGTACCCCAAGAACAGCGCAATTGTGGCTGCAGTGGGCCGCGGCGAAATCGACGCTGGCCTCGTGAACCACTACTACAACTACCGCGCGCTCGATGAGGACCCGAACCATCCCGGCCTCAACCATCAGTTCGACGTCGACGACCCGGGCAACATCCTGATCGTCACCGGTGCTGCGATCATCGAGGGGTCTGACAATTCCGACAATGCAGCGAAACTGATCGAGTTCCTTCTCGAAGAGGATGCCCAACGCTATTTCGCAGATGAGACCTTTGAGTATCCACTAGCCAGCGGTGTCCAGCCGTCTCGTGATCTCCCTCCGGCGGAGTTCTCCAGCGTCGGTGGCTTGGACCTTGGTGAATTGAGCGACGGCCTTGAAGGAACCAGCAAGCTGATCGCCGAGGCTGGCCTTCAGGGCTGATTCATGACCGCTCTCGCGCCGACCCCCATATCGGAATCGGCCCCTTCCCGCACCGCTGGCAAGCCCTATCGCTGGATGCTGGTGCACGCTGCGGTCGTGGGAGTGGTGTTTGCTCTGCCTGGGGCGTTCGTCGCCTTGCGCACCCTCCAGTTGGGGGACGAGCTTGGCTCGACATTGCGATCCACAATGGCGCCTCTTGGGCGCACAGTACTGCTGGCGGTAACCGTGTCGACGACCGCAGCCGTGGTGGGGACAGCCCTTGCATGGTTGTTGGTTCGCAGCGACCTGCCCGGTCGCAATGGACTCCGCATCCTGGTTGTACTGCCCCTGGTGCTGCCGAGCTTCGTAGGGGCTGCGGCGTTCTTGGCCGCATTGGCTCCGAGCGGGGTGTTGTACGGAGTGCTCGATCTTTTCGGGGTCGACCCGCCCCGGTTGAGAGGGTTCTGGCCTTCGTGGTTCGTGTTGTCGCTGTTCACCTATCCGTATGTCTTTCTGCCCGTTGCCGCCCGTCTTTTTGCGTTGTCGCCCGCCCTTGAAGAGAGCGCCCGCATGTTGGGTCGCTCCGGTGTCGAGACCTTCCGGGACGTCACCTTTCCCCAGCTCCGAGCTTCCATCGGCGCCGGCGGCCTGCTGGTGTTTCTCTACACCGTCAGTGAGTTCGGGGCCGTCCAACTCCTGGGGTACGACACCTTGACCAGGGTGATCTTTGCGTCGCGGCTCAGCGACCGGGCCACGTCGTTCACGGCTTCGCTGGTGCTCGTGGTTCTGGCGATTGCGGTGGTGATTTCCAACCGGTTCCACCCCGGACACCACGCACCCGAGGGCCCGGTTCGCGTCCACGCGATGCAGCCCGTGCGGTTGGGTCGGTGGCGGTCGTTGGCGTTCGGATTCGTCGCCGCAGTGGTGGGCTTCGGACTGTTCGTACCGATAGCCAGCCTGGCCACGTGGGCCTGGCGAGGGATCATTAATGGCCGAGTCGGCTTCGAGGGTTTGTTCGAAGCGGCCGTCAATACTGCGGGCGTGGGAGTACTGACCGCTGGAGTGGCGGTCGCAACCGTGTTGCCGCTCGCCACGCTCTTGGTTCGCTATCGATCGCGGGCCAGCGAAGTCGCATCAGTGGCGGTGGTTGGTGGCTTTGCGGTTCCGGGGTTGGTGATCGCACTGTCGCTGGTCTTCTGGACTCTCAACACTCCGCTGGTCGGCGGGTTGTACCAAACGCTGCCGCTCCTCATCGCGGCGTACGTGGTGCACTTTGGCTCACAGGCTCTGGGAGCGGCCGAGGATTCGGTGCGGGCGGTTCCCGCCAGCCTGAGGGAATCCAGTCGTCTGCTCGAGTCGTCCACACTTCGCCGGTTGACCCGAATCGATCTTCCTCTCATGCGCCCCTCACTGGTGTCGGGCGGTGGATTGGTGTTGTTGTCGACCGTAAAGGAGTTACCGGCAACCCTGCTTCTTGCGCCGACAGGATTTCGCACGCTCGCCACCGAGGTGTGGGGATCCTACGAAGACGGCTTCTACGCCGAGGTCGGTGTGGGCGGACTGCTGTTGGTTGCGTTATCTGCGGCGCTCACGTGGCTGCTGGTTCTGCGTCGCTCCGACGTGATCCGTCCCAATTGATGCGAGATTCCTCATGACCGTGATGTTCGGTACCCTTCACACCGTGGTTGCACCCACCCCATCATCAGCGGTTCAGCGTGCCCTCACCCCCGAGCCGGTCACCCTCGATGGGGTGTCGGTACTGCTCGGCGAGGGAATGGTCGTCGCCGATGCGACGCTGAACGTCGCAGCCGGTCAGGTCCTGGCTCTGCTCGGCCCCAGCGGCTGTGGCAAGACCACGCTGCTCCGGGCGATCGCGGGACTTCAAGAGCTGTCGGCGGGTTCGATCGCGGTGGGGTCCACCATCGTGTCGGGAAGTCACGTGATGGTTCCACCCGAGAAGCGCCGGGTTGGCATGGTGTTTCAGGACGGGGGGTTGTTCCCGCACCTGACCGTCGAACAGAATGTCCTCTTCGGGCTCCGTGAACACGCCGATGCTCCGCAGCGAGCGGCCGAGATGTTGCGTCTCGTCGACATGCATCGTTACGCCGATCGAATGCCAGGAACGCTTTCCGGTGGGCAACAGCAGCGCGTTGCGGTCGCTCGTGCCTTGGCACCGGCGCCGTCGGTGCTGCTGCTCGACGAACCGTTCTCGGCACTTGATGCGGGGCTCCGCGTCCAGATCCGGAGAGATGTGAAACGGCTGATCGCAGCGTTGGGGATCACCACCATCGTGGTCACCCACGACCAAGAGGAAGCCTTCGCCATGGGCGAGCAGATCGCAGTGATGCTCGACGGGGCGATCGAACAGGTGGGAACACCAGCCGATCTCTACCAGAGTCCCACCACTCCTTGGGTTGCAGAGTTCGTTGGCGACGGCGTGCGATTCGAAGGTCGATACGAGGACGGGTTGATCGCCACGTCGTTGGGTCGACTGCCGGCTCATCGGGTCAGCGAATCCCCCGGATCTCGCGGTGTGGCCACCGCGATCGTACGACCCGAACAACTGCAACTGCAGGCCGGCGAATCCGCGGTTGTGGCAGATATCGAATACTACGGCCACGATGTCCGGTACGACGTGGTGATGGATGACGGGACGGCAGCAACCGTGCGCTCGCTCACCGCCGAGTTCGGCGTCGGAGATCGGGTTGACGTGGTGTTCGCCGGGGGCAGCGTTCCGGTGTGGCCCCACGACTGAACCTCTGAACCTCAAACGGGCGTTTGTTCAGGCTGCTGCGGTTTCGGCCTGCGCCACCAGGATCCGCTCGGCGGTGAAGGCGCTCACACCAACAACCGAGCCACCGACATCGATCGTGGTGGTGCCATCGGGTGAGGATGCGATCACCGCCGCGGTGACACCCGGAACGATGGCGTTGGTCTCGAGGAATTCCAGGAGACCCGGGGTGAACTCGAGTTCCTCCGGGATTCTCGTGATCACGGCGGTCGTGCCTGTTGCGAGGGTGCTCAGAGCGACCAGCTCCGGCTCCACATAGCCCGAACCCGGAATCGGGTTGCCGTGAGGGCACGTTGTGGGGTCGTCCAGCTGACGCACGATGGCCTCTTCCACCGCCGGACTGATGACGTGCTCCCACTTGCCGGCTTCGTGGTGGGCCTCGGCCCACGACAAGCCCAGCATGTCGGTGAGGAATCGTTCGGCGAGACGATGACGCCGCACCATGGTGGTCGCAAGCGCCCTTCCGTCCTCGGTCAGCTTGATTTCGTGGGATTCGACCACGACGAGGCCTTCGTCGACCAAGCGACGAACCATTTCCGAGACCGCGGGTCGGGAGACCTCGAGTCGTTCTGCGATCCGGGCTTGAATGACGTGTTGTCCGTCCTCGTTCAGCTCAAAGATCGTTTCGCAGTACTCCTCGAACGCCGGATGGTGCTCCGGGGAGGTGTACTCGGCCATGAATGCAGTCTAGGCCGCACCCCGATTTCATGCGAGGCTGGCACGTGACGGCCAGGCCGGGAGAACCCCTCGAGATCGTGGGTTCTCCCGGCAAACGCCCGACCTCAGAGTTCGGCGATCGAGTCCAGAATGTTGAGCCTGGCTGCCCTTCTGGCCGGGAACGATGCGGCGATCAGTCCGGCGATGGCGGCAACCACGACGTAGATCGCCAGGGATCCGAATGGGATCGCAAGGCGGTCGATCAGATCACCAGGAATAGCCAGTACTGCGATCCAGCCGAACGCGATGCCCACCACGACTCCGAGCAAGGCACCGAACACCGACACCACTCCCGCCTCGAGGCGGATCATGCTCCGGGTCTGCCGGCGGGTCATCCCGATCGCCCGCATGAGGCCGATTTCCTGAGTCCGTTCGAGCACCGCGAGCGCCATCGTGTTGGTGATGCCGAGCAGGGCGATCAGGATGGCAAGGCCCAGGAACACGTTGATGATGATCAGCAGCGTGTCGAGCTGACCTTCGACCCGATCCTGGAACTGGGCGTTGGTTTCGAACTCGAGCTGAGGGTAGGTGGCAGCCAGAGGTTCCAAGGCCGCACCGGCCTGCTCGAGCGTCACTCCGTCGGCGAGTTTCACCGACAGCACCGAATCGTTCTGCTCGGTGAAGTTCTCCTCCCAGGTCGTCAGGTCCACGATGTAGTCACCGACCAGGAACGAGTTGTCGTAGATCGCGCCTACCTTCAGGGACCGAACACCGGTCCGAGCGAACTCGACTGCCACCCGGTCGCCGACCTGCACACCGAGATCGGCCGCTGCATCGGTTTGGAGCAGGATGTGGCTGTTGTCGGCTGATGTAGCGGGGTTACCGCTGACAACCTCTACATCCATCAATTCGTCGAGCAGGGCGACATCGGCCGCGGTCAGTTCGTGTTCGGAGCCGTCGATTCGAACGTTGCCGAACCGGACCGACGAGACCTCCTCGAATTCGGGTAGCGTCGCAATCTTGTCACCGACAAGATTGCTGAACGTCCCCTGGCTCGTGGCGGTCACCATGTAGTCGGCGGTCACGGTGGACTCCATCGCGGCCCTGAACGACGACTTCAGCGACGTCGCAACCACGCTGGCCATGGCGATCAACGCCAATCCGATCATTAACCCGGCCGCGGTCGAGGCCGTTCGCTTGTTGTTCTTGGCGGCATTCTGCCTCGCCATGTGCCCCGTGATTTTGTTGCGGGGTAGGTGCTCGAGGGGGATGCCGAGGAACTTCGCCGACGGCGTGGAGAACAGCGGCGAGAACATGGAGACCGAAACGAACGCGCAGACCGCACCGAGCCCGAGGATGCTGAGGACGAGCGCAGTGTTGTCCGAACCGCCGAGCAGACCGAACGCGATCCCGGCCGCACCGATCACCGCAAGAATGATCGCAATGATCGTGCGCCGCGTCCCCTCTCCTGAGCCGAACTTGAACCCGGCGCGGATTCCCGCCATCGGCGAGATATTTGCAGCACGTCGAGCAGGCGACAGTGAGGCGAAGAGCGTGACGCCGACGCCGACGAAGATTGCCAACAGAATGGTTCGGGCGTTCAAGATGATTTCGATGGTCGGCAGGCTCAGCCCCATCATGTCCATGATCTTGCGGATTCCGAGCGCCAGCCCGATCCCGCCTGCGAGACCGAGAACCGAGGCGACGGCTCCGATCACGACCGCTTCGAAGATTGCTCCGAACCGAATCTGGCGGGAACTGGCCCCCAGCGCCCGGAGCAGGGACAGCTGACGAACCCGCTGGCCCAGAAGAATGTTGAAGGTGTTGCCGATGATGAAGGTGCTCACGAACACCGCCACCAGGGCGAAGGCCAACAAGATGTAGCCGAAGATCGCGATGATTTCGCCGATTTCGTTCTGAAGATCTGCGACCAAGGTGTCATGAGCGACGACCTCGACACCTCCGGGCATTACTGCGTCGATCCGCGCCACGAGCTGATCCAGATCCTCACCTGGTGCGGCTGAAACATCGATGTAGCGGACCAAGCCCTCGCTGCCGTCAAGCCGCTGTAGCTCGTCGAGCGGGAAGGACGCCATCCCGAAGTCGCTGAGGGTGCCTTCTTCGCCGAACCGGTTGATGCCAACCAGGGTGAAGGTTTCCGGACCGTCAACCCCGACGATGGTGTAGTCGCGTCCCACGACCATGCTTTCGCGTTCGGCGGTGCCCTCATCGAGTGCGAACTCGCCGGGTCCTGGCACGGTGCCGTCGACCAGGCGCAGGGCGCCTATCTCGGATCCGTCCCAGCTCACCGCGACGACTGGCGAGGTGGTCGAGCCGATCGGGTTGCCGGCGTCGTCGAGGGCGACGACGGTAAGGGTGTCGGTGTTGGGGCTGACCGCCTCGACCCCGTCGACGGAGGCAACGACATCGGCCAGAGCTTCGTCGATCGGCCGGTCGGTGAAGGCGATCTCGTCAAAGTCACTTTCGGCTCGCACCTGAGCGTCGGTTCCTGCGAAACCGGTGTCGATCATGGAATCAAGAGACGCACGGAGGCCGTCGGACAACACGAAGGATGCGACGACAAAACTGACCCCGAGAAGCACGGCGAACGTTGTCATCACGAAGCGCAGCTTGTTCTTGCCCATGGTGCGGAGGCTGAGCATCATCATTGCTCGCATCGGACTAGGCCTCCAGTTCGCGGATGCGGTCGAAGACCATTTCCGCAGTCGGATCGTCGAGGGTGCCCATGATCTGCCCGTCGCGCAGGAACACTACGGTGTCGGCGTAGGCGGCCGCTCCTGGATCGTGGGTCACCATCACGACGGTCTGATCGAAGTCGTCGACGGCCCGGCGGAGGAATCCGAGGACTTCAGTGCCTGCACTCGAATCGAGGTTGCCGGTTGGCTCGTCAGCGAAGATGATGTCCGGTTGGGTGACCAGAGCGCGAGCGACTGCCACTCGCTGTTGCTGGCCACCGGAGAGCTCATCGGGGTGGTGATGGAGTCGGTTGCCGAGTCCCAGGCTCTCAACCACCCGCGTTTCCCAGCTCTTGTCGGGTTTGCGACCACCCAGCAACAGGGGTAGCAGGATGTTCTCCTCTGCGGTCAGCGTCGGGACCAGGTTGAACGCCTGAAAGATGAACCCGAGGCGTTCCCTCCGCAGCAGGGTGAGTTCCCGATCGGAGAGATCCGAGATCAGGGTGTCGCCCACCTGAACCTTTCCATCGGTGATGTCGTCCAGGCCGGCCACACAATGGAGCAGCGTCGACTTGCCAGAACCCGACGGTCCCATGATGGCGGTGAGCTTCCCGGCCTCGAACCCGATGTCTACGTTGTTCAGTGCGAGAACCTCGGTATTTCCTTCCCCGTAGCGCTTGGTGAGCCCGGTGGCTGCTGCAGCTATCGGTCCTCTAGCCCTTGCGGGGGGTTGGGTGAGATCAAGCGCTGGCGCGTCCTTGAGTGAAGGCATGACAGTTCTCCTGGATGTAGGTCTCGTTCTGGCGCGGGCCGCCCCCCGTTGGCCGCTTGTTTCGACCCTTGCCCAATCGCGTGACCTTTCATAGAGCCGAACGTCCTGCGCGTGGGGGACGCTTGCCACAGCCCAGGACGTTGGCCTCTATTGCCTTGCCGTTCGCGGTGGTTCGGTCCAACAGGAGGCTCGGGCATGAAGCGAGGTGAAGCGGCTGGTCACATAGGTTTCGCTGCCGCATCAGGCGTTCTCGTGTGGTCCGCGTTTCGGGCGAGAAGCCGTGAGGTATCCCCTCGTGAAGAGCTGGTCTTTCGGACCTTCAACAACGCCTCGGACGCGATGAGCGGCAAGGTGTGGACCGTGATGCAGTACGGGTCGTTCGGCGCAGTTCCCGTCGTGGCCGCCGTGATTGCTGTGCGGCGCGGGGTCCGGGACGGCGGCGTCGTCGGAATCGCCGGTACATCGGCATGGCTGTGCGGAAAGGTCTTGAAGGTGGTGGTCGGGCGTGGTCGACCGGCCGATCATCTGCGATCGGTTCAGGTTCGAGGCAAACCCCAAAGCGGGCTGGGGTATCCATCGGGACATGCATCGGTGTCGCTCACATTGGCCATCACCTCCACCGTCACGTTTCCGTCACGCACCGCTGCGATCGTGGCTTCGTGGATCGCGTCCGGGGGCCGGGTCTATGTGGGGGCACACCTCCCACTCGATGTCGCCGGTGGTCTAGCCCTCGGGGCGATCGTCGGAGGAGTCGCCAATCGGCTCCGCGATCGAATAGAGCTGTTGTAGGTCGGCAACGCCGAACTCTGGTTCGGCCGGCGGCACTGCACTCTCGACCGGCTGATCGACTTCGTCCTGGGCGTGACCGTGCAAGGGCTGTGCAAACAGCGCTTCGAACTCACTCAGTGGCTGGGTTTCAACCTCTTCTTCCAGCACCTCGGTAGCCGAGGGAAGTGATCGGGTGGCTTCGGCACGGATGGCATCGCGCGATACGGCATAGCGGCGCTGGTTCATGTCCGACATCAGGTCCATCATCCGGGCCCCGATGGTTGCTGCTTCCGCTTCGGCGATGCCATTGAGATATCGGCCGACGACGTGATCAAGCGCCTTGTTGGTGAGGGGACCCAAGAGCCTGGTGGCCAGGCAGTTCGGTCGCCAGACGGTGCTGATCGTCAGCTCGGATCGGCCTGTGGACTTGTCCAGGAGGATTGCCTCGGTCCCGACGAACGGGTGATGGTCAAGCGTGGAGTAGACAAAGCCGTAGTGGTCCTCGTCGCTGATCAGGGCGACCACTCGCCCGGTGGAGGTGATCGTCAACGGACCGATCGGAACGCTGAACACGAACTCCTTGCCGATCAAGATCGGTGGTTGTTCGGGTGTGAGTTCGATCCCAGCCGCCTCATGTCCGGCCCAGGTCCACAGCGCCTCGCAAGAGTTCTCGAAATCGGGAACTGGCCGGGTGCTCCGGTGTAGGCGGTAGCCCTCCGGCGCGTGGTCTGAGAAGGGGTTGACCTCGGCCTTGGGAACCTGATGCTGAAGCTCTTGGGCGAGGCGGCTCAACTGCTCACGGGTGGGGGGACCCAAGTGGAAGAAGGTGCGACGCTGCCCCGGCTGACGCTGGACTGGTATGAGGACGAGCCCGAACACTACCGGAACCAGACCGAAGGCGAGCAGGGGCCGATCGAAGGTCCGGATGAGATCGAGGGCATCGCCGGTGATGTCGAAGAATGCGAAACCTTCGGCAGCGAGGAGAAGGCCGGCGCCGAGACCGATGCTGACCCCACCGGTCATCAGACCGATCTGAACGTTGGCGGGCTGTTCGTTCGCTACCCGGATCGCGAGCACGGCAGTTCCGAGACAGACGAGAGCCACGATGGTGATACCAGGCAGCCGCGCCACGTCGCCGTACAGGACCGCGAATGCGCCGCCGAGAACAGCGATCGTCATCGCCTGGGGTACCCACCACCGCCCGTGCCTGCGGTGCACACACTCGGCTGCGACGACGGGAAGCAGGAACACAATCGACTGAAGACCGATGTGTGCAGATGAGCCGATGCCTATGTAGCCGAGGGTGAAGTTGACCGCGGTCACTCCCACCAGAACAAGTCCGGCGTCCATCGCAACCATTGGGTTGGTGATCGAGGGCCGGCTCAGGAATCGGAAGATCCCTGCAAGCGCGATGAGCGATGCGACCGCGAGCCAGGGGAGGGACAGGACGAATGCCAGCGGCCCGGGCGCGAGCAGGGAGAGCGAGGCGACCATGGCGACCGGCACCGAAAAGACTCGTAGCCACGCAATCGATGCAGTCGTAGGACCAGCGGTTTCACGTTGGGCAAGGCGAAGTGCGAGAGGCACCCCGACCAGGGCGGCGAGCATCCACAGCGCCGTGTCGACATCCCGGACGAAACCGACCACGATGCCGACCCAGACCATTGCACCAAACACTGTCTCCACAGCCGGGACGCGGCTGGTGAGAAGGCGCTCGAGGTACACCTCGGACACGAACATCTGCTTGATGTCTCTTACGCTGGTAGCGGACACAGTGCTTGTATCGACCAAAACAGGCGGGACCTTTGCCTACCGCCCGGGTTTTATCGCAGCGTCGAGTCGGTGATCACGGGGTCGCCGTTGCCGAGGTAGAAGATCCCGGGCAGACCAGCGGTTTCGAAGCCGGCGCTCGGGTTCCTTGCCACGACCACGCCGTCGAGCGTCATCGTTCCGAGGCGGTTGTTGCTCACGTAGAAAATTCCACCGCCGCCCTCGTTTGCTGTGTTGTCGGTGATGACGGTGTCCCGGACGACGAGATGGTAGGTGCCACCATCGTTGTAGATG
>JBLYYW010000191.1:0-13141 GCA_048550155.1 Acidimicrobiales bacterium
ACCCAGGCTTCGGGGGGAAACGTTCGGGTGGTGGGCACCCTGGCAGTCGCGATCTTCGTGGCCACATTCCGGACCATCATCCCGCTACGGACCAATACATCGAGCCGCTCCGCCCTGTTCTTCGCCTTGGGAGACGTCGTCGTACTCGGCCTCGGCCTGGGCATTTCGGCCGGACTGAACAGCCCGTTCGTGGGTTGCATCATGGTCGCAGTGGCAGTTGTTGCCTTCGGTTGGGGTCTTCCGTTCGGCGCCTTGGCCAGCGTGTTGGCGTTCGTTTCGGCGGGAGTCAGCACCGTGTACTTCACCGACGACGGCATTGGGTTCAGTCCCCTGGCCGTGCTTGCCCTGGTGTGCGCGGCGCTGTTCCCGGGGATCTACCACATCAACCTGACCGACGCCGAACGCACCAGGCGAACCCTGAGCGCCCAGCGCGACCGCCTGGTCGAGACCAACGAACTCCTGGGCGCCCTGATGGATGTGGCCCGCACGCTGCCTTCGTCCCTTGACCTTGCCGACGTGCTTCGGGGAACCAGGACCCAGCTCCAGGACGCATTTCGGCCTGATCGGCTGGTGATTCTCACCCTCGACGACACAACCCTCGACGAGCAGCTCTGGTCAACACAAACGCAGACCGGATTCGATCTGCCTCCCACGTTTCCCGTTGACGACCTGCCGGCACCCCTCTCGGATGCAGCAGGTGCTGGCGAAGTGCTACGAATCAGCGATCTCAGCGCGTCCAGCAACCGCACCGGCAGCGGCATGTATGCACGCCTGATCGTCAATGGTCGCGATCGCGGTCTGGTCGGTGTCGAACGAGCAAACACCGCCGCCTACTCGCCCGGCGATGCGGTGATGCTCAGTGGAATGGCCGACGTTCTGGCCCTCACCCTCTCGAATGCTCGTGCATTCGGACATCTTCGGTCACTCGCCGCGGCCGAGGAACGGGGTCGAATCGCACGGGACCTCCACGATCGGCTCGGGCAATGGCTCACCTACATCAGCCTGGAGCTCGAGCGCATTCAAAGCGAACGAGAAGAGCCGTCAGCCGACCTCAAAGCGTTGCACGAAGACACTCAGGGAGCGATTGCGGAATTGCGGGACACCCTCATGGAGCTCAGGGCCACCGTGGGGCCAGGACGTCCATTGGGGGTACTGCTGGGAGAAGTCATCGATCGCATCCGGAAACGGTCCACACTGGAGATCGACCTCACGATTCCTGCCAATCGAGACCTGGTCCTCGGCGAGGTGGTAGAAAATGAACTCCTGCGGATAGCTCAAGAAGCGCTCACGAATGTCGAGAAACATGCCAACGCCTCTCAGGTCACCGTGGCCTGGACTATCGAACGCGGCAGAGGCACGCTGTACATACACGACAATGGACGAGGTTTCGATCCTGCCAAAGGAATCCGGGGCAACGCCTATGGTTTAGTGGGTATGCGTGAACGAGCCGCCTCGGTTGGGGCAATCTTGGAAGTACGCAGCTCACCTAACGAGGGCACGACGATTACTGTTCTCACCAGTCCAACCATTTCGGGAGCACACCCATGATCCGAATTCTTCTAGCCGACGACCACGCCCTGCTTCGAGACGGTCTCCGTAGATCCTTCGAAGCTGCCGGCGACGATGTGGTAGGGGAGGCCTCAACCGGGGAAGAAGCGGTTTCGCTCGCCAAGTCCCTCCAGCCTGATGTCGTCTTGATGGACCTGTCGATGCCGGTGATGGACGGGATCGAGGCCACCGGGCTGATCCGCGAGGCCGTACCAAGCTGCCGGGTCGCCGTGCTCACCATGCACGACGACATCGACAAGACCCGTGACGCCATCGCCGCCGGTGCCAGTGCGTACCTGAGCAAAGGCACGTCGTTTGTCGATGTTCGCGACACGGTGCTTCGAGTGGTCGACGGTGAGACCGTCCTGTCCCCCGCGCTCGCCGGTGCCATGCTGACCACAGCCAACGAACAGCGCGCCAACGAGGATCTGCTCAGCGAACGCCAGATCGAAATCCTTCAGGCGATCGCCGACGGAATGAGCACCAAGCAGGCCGGTCGTCACTTGGGCATCACTACCAAAACGGTGCACAACCATCTGAACGCGATCTACCGCAAGCTCGACGCCCAAAGCCTCACCCACGCCGTCTTGGGTGCGGTCCGGTTGGGCATCATCGACCTCAACCACGAACCCGAGAACGTCTAGGACTCCGCCCCGATCTGGTGCACCGACGATCCAAAATTGGCGGCTACCCGTGATGTTTACTGACCACTACACCCGCTGCTTGGAGTTCGGCGAGTCCTTCGGCTGAAATTCCCAGCGAGTTCAAGACCTCGGCGTTGGACTGACCCAACGATTCGACCGCACCCTGTACGTAGGCCTCATGCCCCTCAATCTTGATCGGGTGGCCCGGGTAGAACCCTGACCCCACCAGCGGGTCGTCGAAGGCGACAATCGATCCACGCTCGATCAGATGCGGGATGTCCTTGAGATCAGCGGGACTGTTCACTTTGGTGCACGGCACTCGATGGCTCACGAGCGCATCGATCACTTCGTCATCGGTCGAGAACGTCGCCATCCATCCCTCGATGATCCTGTTCAATTCGGCTCGGTTGGCGACCCGGGCCGAGTTTCCCATGAATCGAGGGTCCGCGGCCAAGTCGGGACGCCCCAGTGCATCCCACAACTGATCAACCTGGTTGACGGTCACGATCAGAATGATCCAGCTCTCGGGCCCGGCGAAGACACCAGCCGGTGCGACCGGTTGATAGTCCCGCCCGTGCCGAATCGGCACGTACTGGCCGTCGGTCACGCCGGGTGCGTGAATTCCTGTCTCGTGCATGTGGAGGAGTGCGTCGACCATTGAGATGTCGAGGTGTGCCCCTTCACCGGTGCGCTCGCGATGAAACAGTGCAGTCCCGATGGCCCCGAACGCATGGACGCCAGCGTTGGAGTCGGCGATCGCGGACCCAACCAGCAGCGGCGGTCCGTCTTCGAAGCCGGTCATGTGGGCAATGCCGCTGAAGCCTTGGGCAATGAAGTCGAAGGCGGGGCGATCTGCGAGGGGTCCCGTCTGACCAAACCCGGAGATACTCGCCATGATCAGATCCGGCTTCACGGATGAAAGATCTTCATAGGACAGCCCGTACCGTGCCATCACCCCGGGACTGAAGTTCTCGACCACCACGTCGGAGGTTGCCACCAGATCGAGTGCGATCCGTCGACCGGCCTCTGTGCGAAAGTCCAGCCCGACACTTCGTTTCCCCCGGTTCTGCTGCACCAGGAACGCCGACCGTCGGTTGATCCGGGGCTGTAGTCCTCGGCTGGGATCGCCGTGCTCGGGAAGTTCGAGCTTGATGCATTCGGCACCTTGTTCGACCATGAGCCGCGTACAGGCGGGACCGGCCAGGTACTGGCTGAAGTCCACAACCCGGATGCCATCCAACATCCCTCCGCTCACATCTGCACCTTCAACCACCCGACACCTCCCTCGCCCGAAGCCTACATATTCCCTCCTCCAGCGGCCCGCCGAGGGAACTACCGATGGGATCGTGACCTAGTGGGCGCAACTCCATCGGTAGATCGAGCGAAGGCCAGTATCCAACAGGCGAGCGAGAAGGCCGCCGGAGGGACAGAAACGGGCCCCCTGCAGGGGAACATCAGAACCGTTCGCGGCGGAAGTTGATCTTCTTGCCTCTCAGCGCGACACCCCGCATCGAGTCGATGACGTGATCGGCTTTGTCGGCAGGAACCGAAACCAGCGAGAACCGATCCTGGATGTCGATCGGGCCGATGTCTCGACCCGCAAGCCCTGATTCGCCGGCTATCGCGCCCACGAGATCTTTGGGCCGGATGCCAGCAGACTTGCCGCCGCTCACGTACAGACGGACGCGGTTTGAATCGGAGGTCGCGGTGCGGTCACGTTTGCCTCTGCGATCGCCCTTCTTCTCGAACCGGTCGTGCTTCTGCTTCCGATCCTTCACTGTTGCGTTCGGGATCTCCTGCTCATCGCTCTCAGGGGCTGTTATCTGGTGGGCGAGCTTTATCGCCGCGAGTGCAATTTCGACCACATCGAACTCGTCGCTGAGACTCTCGAAGATCGGTCGGAAGGCATCGCCGTCTCCGCTTTGGATCGCTTGGCGCAGCTGGCCTCGGGTGATATCGAGGCGTCGTTCGCGCAGGTGGGCGACGGTGGGGATGGTTTCGAGCTTGAGTTTCTGTTTGGTGACCCGTTCGATGTTCTTGAGTTGCCGATGCTCGCGCGGCTCGGCCAAGGTGATGGCGACCCCTTCGCGTCCGGCTCGTCCCACCCGACCGATCCGGTGCACGTACGCCTCGGGGGCGGAGGGTACGTCGTAGTTGACGACGTGTGTGAGTTGGCTGATGTCGAGACCGCGGGCCGCCACATCGGTGGCGAGAAGCAGATCGGAGACACCGTTCTTGAGCTTGCCAAGTGCGCGGTCCCGCTGTTCTTGGCTCATTCCGCCGTGGAGTGCTTCTGCTCTGTAGCCGCGGCCGTTGAGTGTTTCGGACAGCTGGTCTACTTCGACTCGGGTACGGCAGAACACCAGGGCGGCGTCCGGGGCCTCCATGTCGAGAATCCGACCGAGTGCCGCGGCCTTGTGGTTGCGGTTCACCATGTAGGCGAGCTGCCGGACCTTGGGTAGCTCCCCGGGGTCTTGTTCGGGTCGAGCGATCTGGACAACCTTTGGCTCGGTCAGATGGGATCGTGCGATCGCTTGAATTCTGGGCGGCATGGTGGCGGAGAACAGCAACGTCTGCCGTTCGGCTGGCAACTCCCCCAGGATCGATTCGAGATCGTCGGCGAAGCCCATGTCGAGCATCTCGTCGGCCTCGTCGAGCACGACGACGTCGATCTGGTCGAGTCTGAGGGTGCGTCGTCCGATGTGATCCAGGGCGCGTCCGGGGGTAGCCACGACGACGTCGACACCACGCTTCAGCGCGTGGAGCTGACGTCCGATCGGCTGACCGCCATAGATCGGCAGCACGTGGGTGCCGATGCCCCGGCTGTACTTGTGGATGGCTTCGGACACTTGCATCGCCAACTCACGGGTCGGAGTGAGGATGAGTGCTGACGGATTGTCCGAGCGCGTTCCCGCATCCTTGGCTTCGGCCAGTCGCTGGAGGATCGGGAGCGCAAAGGCGGCGGTCTTGCCCGTTCCGGTGGCGGCCTGACCGATCATGTCGTGACCGGCGAGCAGGACCGGAATCGCTTCGGCCTGAATCGGGGTGGGCTCCTCGTACCCGAGCTTGGTCAGCTCGCCCAGAACTGAGGCATGAAGCCCGAGGCCGGCGAAACCGACAGGGCCGTCATCGCTCTCGCGATGTTGGGGCGGGGCGACGCCCGCAAGATCATCGACGCTGCAGCTCTCATCGACTCTGCCGTCGCTTGGGTTTTCAATCATCTCGGCCTTCTTATTGCGAACCGGCCAGTGTACGGAGCGCAGGACTCTTCCGTGTCAAGGTGAACCAGCGTCGTAGAATCTCCGCTGAAGGTTCAGTCTCGCAGTGCATAGAACGTGCCGTTTCGAGAGCCGACGTAGATCCCGCCGTCCCATACTGCCGGCGTTGACTCGAGGCACCCCTCGCCGAGGAATTGGGACCACAGTTCGACCGGCTCGGCTGAGGTGTCGGCCACGTCGTAGCCGTGCATCACACCTGAGCAGTCTCCCTGGATCAGGATGTCGTCAACCACAACCGGGCTCTGCCAGGTCGGCCCGGGAACGTCGAGCTGCCACCGGCTGCTTCCGTCAGCGCGGTCGAGGCCGAGGATCTCGCCGTCGTCGGTTGCGACGATCAGAATGTCACGATGGAGCGCGGGCGTGGCCCACACCCCCGACTTGATGCCGCTGTTCGCTTGCACGCTCCAGACCAGCGGATCGGCGGGCTGTGACGGGTCGAGCTTCAAGACCTGGCCGAGCTCCTTGGCCCGACTGCGACCCTTTTCGTATTCGACACCGGCGTAGATCATGCCCTCCTCGTCGATCACAAGAGAGGCATCGACGTCTTCGCCGGCCCAGAATCGAAAGACGCGCTCGGGGGTGCCACCGGTCGAAACCGAGCCGATGTCCCACCCTTGAATGAGCCCGCTGGAGTTTGCGAAATAGACGGTATTCCCGCTGATGGCTACAGAGTTTTCGATGCTCTGCTCGTTGGAGGTGACCGCCAGGAGCTCCGAGTCCCACGACTCGGTGCTGAACACGATTTCTGGAGCCACGGTGACGAGCCCATCGGCGTCATATCCCCGGTTGAGCTTCACGATGAAGAATCGGCTGTTTTCACCGCCCTCGAAGAGGTAGTCATCGATGATCAGCCCACTGCCATCCCAATCGTCATTCCATTTGACCGGCTTCACGGCATCGGCGTTCAGTTTCCACAGCGCAATCGGCTCGGGCCGATCGATTGCGACCACGTGATAGTTGTTGTCGCGGCTGCCCGTGTACATCAACGGGTAGCCGTCCGGATCGATGGTGATCGAACCCTTGATGATGTCGCCGGTTTCGTAGGGGCCGTACACCTCCTCACCGGTGAGCGGATCGAGGAATGTGACGTTGCGGTCGTAGCCCCCAAATGCCAGCCACCAGGTTCCCGGAGCTGCCCCCGAAGATTCAGGTGGTTGGAACACCGACGGTTGACCGGTCCAGCCAGATCCACACCAGACCTTGTTGACGCCACCGACCGGCGAGTTGGCGCAGCCGATGTCGTGGGTCCAGACGACGGTGGGATTCTGCGGGGCATTGCGCCCGTAGAACGATCGGGTCGGGTTACCTCGGAAGGTGAGGAGGCCTTCGACTGCACCCAACTCAGACCAGGCGGAACCTGACGAGGCTGGATCGACCCAGCCGTCGTAGGGCGGGACGGTGGTCGTTGTAGTCGGAGGGAGTGTGCTGGTGGTTGGTGCCATTGTGGTGGTCGACGCCGCCGTCACGGCTACGCCCGCAACCTCGAGGCCATCGTCGGCCGGTTCGGAGTCTCCGCCCAGCCCGAACGCCGCGTCGATATCGGTGAGCTCAACGGTCCAAAGCGCCACCGATACTGCAGCGATGAGGATCGCGGCGATCAGAAATGCGATCGACCGACTCATGACTACGAGAGGCCTCCCTCGGCCACCATTCGTTCGAGGGTGAGTTCGGGGTGGTCGCTCAGGACCCTGTCCATCCAGTACTTGCTCTCGAACAGTGCGAGGTGCAGCCCGTTGGCACGTTGAAGAACATCGACGCCCTGCATCGCCCGAAGTTGGGGGGCGCTGGCCGCATCGGTCTTGCGAGCGATCGAATACCTCGTGCCGGTCAGTTCAACCGGAGCACCGAACTCGTTCTCCAACCGGTTCACCGCAACCTCGAACTGGAGCTGTCCGACAGCAGCCAGAACCGGGGCCTGATCTCCGATGTCGGGATCCCGAAGCACCTGCACGGCACCCTCTTCGTCGAGCTGGGCAATGCCCTTGCGGAACTGTTTGAACTTCGAGGTGTCTCGCACCCGGGCGACCATGAAGTGCTCGGGAGCGAACGCCGGTAGCGGGGTGAACTCGGCTGGCTCGCCGGCGTAGATCGCGTCTCCAACCCGTACGTCGTTTGCATTGACCAGTCCCAAAATGTCACCCGGAAAGGCATTGTCGACCGTTTCCCGATCCTGGCCGAACAGCGTCTGGGCATATTTGGTAGAGAACTGGCGCCCGGTGCCACCGGCAACAGCCATCATGCCGCGCTCGAACTGCCCGGAACATACCCTCACGAACGCAATGCGGTCGCGGTGACTCTTGTCCATTCCGGCTTGGACCTTGAAGACCAGGCCACTGAAGTCGGCGTCTACGGCCCGACGGCCACCGTCGGCCTGGAGCGTGGGGGACGGTGAGGGAACGAGGTCAACTACACCATCGAGCAAGGCACGAATACCGAAGTTCGTCATGGCTGAGCCGAAGAATACCGGTGTCGACTCGCATGCAAGGAACGACTTCTGGTCGACGGTTCGCTCCAGCATGTCGAGCAGTTCGACCTCTTCCTGGGCATGGGTCCACACCTCTCCCTCGTCGATCAGTGCCTGATCGGCCGACACGATCTCTTCAGGCGCCACGGTGGACCCGCGGGCGGTACGTTCGAAACGGATGTACTCGCCGCTCGGGCGATCGATGATCCCTTTGAACTCGCCAGCCGGACCAACCGGCCAGGTGACCGGTGTCGGCTCGACGATGAGGGTGTGCTCGATCTCGTCGAGCAGTTCGAGGGCCCCTTTGCCCGGTCGGTCCCATTTGTTGATGTAGGTGAGGAATGGGATTTCGCGTTCCCGACAAACCTCGAAGAGCTTCAGAGTTTGCTGCTCGATGCCCTTGCCGGCGTCGAGCACCATAACCGCGGCGTCGGCGGCGGCCAGAACTCGATAGGTGTCTTCGGAGAAGTCGCGGTGGCCGGGGGTGTCGAGCAGGTTGATGATGCAGTCCCGGTGCTCGAACTGCAGGGCAGCCGAGGTGATCGAGATGCCCCGCTGCTGCTCCATCTCCATCCAGTCCGAGGTGGCGGAGCGACGCCCTTCGCGCGCCTTCACCGCTCCGGCGCCTGCGCTCAGCGCACCGCCGTACAGCAGGAACTTCTCGGTCAGCGTGGTCTTGCCCGCGTCCGGGTGGGAAATAATCGCGAACGTCCGGCGACGCGCTGCTTCAGCTTTGATGTCCGACGATCCCACCCCGTGAGTCTAGAACCTCATCACACGCCATCAGCGCCGGGTTTTCGGTGATGGCGATGGCTCAGTAGCCCTGTTGGTCCTGCTGAGCTTGCCGGATCGCCTCTTCGGTGGCCTCTCGGGTCTTCCGCGCGTTGCGGTTCTGCAGTCCGAGAACGATTCCAACCAGGGCCAGGATGACCAAGGCTACGAGCAGAACGACTGCCCAGGTAGGCAGAGCGTCGCTTTCCGCTTCCTCCCCCGCGGCGGCGTCTTCGACCGCCTGGCCCGCGTCTTCGACCGCCTGACCCGCGTCCTCAATAGCCTCACCGATCCCTTCGCCGACTTCCTCGGCGGCGCCCTGCACGTCCTCACCGGTGACGCCGGCCTCTTCGGCCCGTTCAGCGAGCGTCGACCCGTCCGAGGAGCACCCGGCGAACACGAATGCCAAGGCAGCCAGGAGCAGGAGGAGACGTTTGAACATGGAAGAGTCACGCATGGGTCACATTGAAGCCAGGCGTGAGGTGGCTTGCAAGGGTTGCACCAATGATCACCCTGGGTGAACTTGTTGGTCCTCACAGTGCTGCCTGCGACTGATACACGCACACAAGGAGCGATGGCAACGGCCACGCTGGAGGCGTTTCGCCGGCTCAGGCCGACCCGAAGGGCCGATGCCCATGAAGCGAGGGTCGCCCGGCCCGCAGCAAGAACGGCGCTGCTCCTGTGCACCCCGCCCTCGCTATTGTGACATGGGTCATACCGATTGACACAGCCCCAACGCGTGGCGAGGCTGGGCGAACACTGCGGCCATAGGGACTGCAGTCACACTAGGACTGCGGGAGGTCCATCATGTTCAAGAAACTCCTCATTGCGTTCGCTATGTTGGCGGTGGTCACCGTTCCGGCCGGCGGAGCGTCGGCCGGGCCACCGGAAGACTCGGTGGTCAGTGACTACATAAACCTGTTCCTCGACGCTGACGAGGGCAAGTCGGTGTGGATCAACATCACCGCACTCGATTTCTGCTTGTGGGCCCGCGACGGGTTCCAGGGTCCGCCCCCCGTAGTGGATGACGACGTGCCCGGCACGCTGAACTTCACCGCCGATGGCGGTGCGGCGGTGGCGTCGATCAAGACCGGCGGGTTGTACATAGAGGTTTGGAACCTCGACAATCCCGAGGGCCCCTTCCTCGGCGCGTGCGAGGACATCCTCGAGCAACTCCTCGCGGGATCACGCCCGTGGGCCACTGGCACGACGTCGATCAACGCACGCACCAACAACCTGTTCTTCCCGAACGACTACGCCCGGGGCGTGTCGGGTGGCTTCAAAGGGACGGCGCTCCTCGAGACGACCGAAGGTGGCGATTCGTACCGCTATCAGTTCACCTCACACGGCAACAGCAAATGCGACTGCGGAGTCACGAACACGTCACTCAGGATGCAATAGGCCACCATCGTGTTTGCCGTCCGGTGATCCGCCCGGGTGGCAAACACCTGGTCGGCTGTTTCGCTCCGGGACGGTCAAACCCCGGCAAGGGCACAATGCCACCGGGTAGGCGCCTCCGTGACGAAGAAACGGCCACGCTGGAGGCGACTGGACGTGGAGCTGAGGGGAATCGAACCCCTGACATCTGCCTTGCAAAGGCAGCGCTCTACCAACTGAGCTACAGCCCCTATGGGACCACGCATGATAGCGCCACTTATTCGGCAGGCGTGACGAATACTTCGATCCATGAGTCGGTGTCGATCACTCTGTCGGCCAGCCGGGTGATGTCGCTTCGTTTGGTCTCGACGACGACGTTGAATGCCGCCTGGTTGGTCAGCACCGGGCCCTGCTCGGTGGACTCTTCGATGAGCTGGTCGATGATGTCGCCGTTGGAGATGAAGTTGTAGTTGTCGGCGATTACTGCGACGGCTCGCTCGTACTCGGCTGCGCTCGGTCCTGAGGTGTCCAGATCGGTGAGCTCGGTGAGAAGGGTGGTCCGAATCTCCTGGAGTCGATCGGGGTCTCCGGCAACATTGATGAACAGCTGGCTTTCGCTCTGGGGCTCATCGACGAAGTCGATCGATGCCGATCCGCCGTTGTAGCTGGCACCGAGTTGCTCGCGGATGCGGGTGAACAGCCGTTCTTCCATAACGGCCTGAAGAATCTCAGCATGGACTCGATCGGTGTCGGTGAAGTCGGCCGGTGTAGTGAAGAGCATCGTGAGGATGCCGGCGCCCCCGGCCGGCCCTGAGGTTTCTTCGACGGTCAGGACGCCGGGATCTCTCGGCTCGAGCAAGTCGACGAAGGTGTCCGACGGGCGGGAGGGAATGGTGCCGATGTAACGGCGGGCGAGGTCTTCCACGTCGCTCTCGCTGACGTCACCCACGACCGCGAGGACCAGATCATCGACTCCGGTCATGCGGGACTCGTACAGATCGAGCGCCTTGTCGGAAGTGAGAGCGTCGAGTTCTGACCGGTCGAGCAGGGGGTTTCGGTTCGGTTCGCCGTTGTTGATCGCTTCGGTGAGCGCGTGATTGGCCGCCACCTGGGGCCGATTCTGGACCGCTCGAAGCTCCTCTGTCTTCTGCACATTCACCCGGTTGAACGCAGAGTCGTCAACTCGTGGCTGGGTCAGGTAGAGGTGGATCAGTTGGAAGGCAATTTCGAGATCTTCCGGGGAGGCTTGGGCCTGGATTCCTTCGCCGGTCTCGTAGGCGAAGGGTTGGACCCCGACCACCTTGTCGGCGAGGAAGCGGTCCATGGCGACCTTGGAAAGGTCGCCGACTCCGCTGGCAGCGACCATCGAGATCGACGGGTCCAGGAGTGGTTGATCTGCGACGGGCAACAGTGACCAACCACCTTCGGACAACCCGAAGATGTTGACGGTTCCCTCAGCGATCTGTGATTCGGCGAAGATCACTTTGGCCCCGTTTTCGAAGGTCCATTCTTGGCCTTCGGCGGCTTCGAGGGTTCGCTCGGAGGCGATCTCGGCGGGATCTGGGCGCGACATCAGCTCGTCGATGGCAGCAACGTCGTCACTGTCTTCGTCTGCGGCCGAGGCGGCGTTGACAACCTCGGTGAGTTCGTCGGTTGTCGGGAGCGATGCGGGGTCCGGTCCAACGACGATCACCAGCGGTTGTGACTCTTCCATGAGCCAGCGGAAATAGCCGTTGAGGTCGTCGGTGGTAGTGGACTCGATCAGCGCTGTGACCCGATCCCGACGGTCGCTGGCGTTCGACGCATCCGATCCGCCCAGGAAGTGCTGGGAGTAGAGATCAGCCCATGCGGAGTCTTGCCGGGTTCCGAGTTGTGCCAGTTCCTGGTCGAGGCCAGCGATCGCGGCTTCCTTGGCCCGGTTGAGCTCATTTTCAGTGAAGCCGTCGCGAGCAAGGGTCTTCATCAGCGACAGGAACTCGCCGGTCCCGGCTGCGAGGTCTGGTCCATCGAGGTTGAACCCGATGAACGACATCCGACGGGTTTGAGCGAACGGCCCTCCCCCGCCGCGCACCAGACTGCTGGTTCCTGCGGTGATCGCCTCCTCGACTCGGTTGTTGATCATGAGCGAAAGGAGGGATTCCCATTCGATGAGCTGTTCTCCGCCGAAGGTGCCTGGGTTCCTTGATGGCGTCCGGTAGTCAATGGAAATGAAGGTGCCGTCGAGGCCCGGATCGGCGACGACCTCGACAGTCTGGGGTGTTCCGATGTCGATCACCGGCTCTTCTCGGGGCGGATGTTCGGTGCCACGACGATCGAGATCGGCGAACGTGTCGGTGACGAACTCCTCCAAGTCATCGAGCGGGAGGTCACCGACTGCAACCACAGCCATGTTGTCGGGCCGGTACCAGCGGTCATAGAACGCCCTTGTGTCGGCGTCGGTCGTGGCGATGATTTGTTCTTCGGTGCCGATCGGCGAACGGTCCTCGTATGGGGTCCCGTCGAAGTACACCCGTTCGAAGACTTCCTGGACAGCGGCACCGGCACGCTCTCGAGCGAGCCGGAACTCCTCCCGCACGACACCACGTTCGTTCACGACCTCGGTCGGGTCCATCGTGGCATTGCCGGCCCACTCGCGTAGGACGGTGAAGGCGGTGTCTGCGTTCTTGCCCTGGAGTGAGACTTCGAGTTGGTAGACGGTTTCGTCGAAACTGGTGTAGGCGTTCAGGTCCGGTCCGATCTGAGCTCCCAACGAGCGCAGTTCTGCGTCGAGGCTGTTGCCTGGGTACTTCGTGGTTCCGTTGAACAGCATGTGTTCGGCGAAGTGGGCGATCTGGTCGGTCGGCTCCGCCTGCTGCAACGAGCCGGCATTCACGGCCAATCGGACCGAGAGTTTCTGGCCGGGCGCATCGTTGCGCCGCACGTAGTAGGTGAGCCCGTTCTCCAACGTTCCGATCCGAACGTCGGAATCAACCGGAAGCGGGGTGTCGTCGATGATCGGCTCCACGCCGGGCGGGGTCTCATCGGTCTGGCCCGCGTCAGAGGTGATCTCGGTGGTGGAG
>JBLYYW010000192.1:0-8156 GCA_048550155.1 Acidimicrobiales bacterium
ACGCTGGCACCGGCACCGCAGGCGAAGTTCTCTTCAGCGCCATCGCAATCGCCCTGTTCGGCATCGTCGGACTCGGCATCACCGTGCTGCGGAGCAGCCAGGGAAAGGTTGCCTGACCGATGTTGGCAGTCTCGGCCCTTGCCCTCCGCCGCTTCCTTCGGGAGCGGTCCAACCTCTTCTTCGTCCTCATCCTGCCGTTCCTCGTCATCCTGATCGTCGGCTTCGGCACCCCCTCGACGATCGAGTCCAAGCTCGCCGTCGTAGGTGGTGACACCGAGATCGGCACAGCAGTGTTGGCCCGGTTCGAGTCCGATCGGATCATCAGCTTCGACACCGAAGAGGATGCGCTCCGAGCGGTCGGCGACACGGTCGCTTCGATTGCTGTCATCTTTCCCGAAGACATCTCCGAACCGATTCGTGTCCGATCACGAAGCGGTGTCGGGATCGACGCACGAACAGAACTCGAGGATGCGGTCGCCGAGCAGAACCAGCGGCTGGTGCTCACTCGCCAGGCGGCGCTGATCGGTGCCGATTCTGCTGCAGTTGCAGCCGCGAGGACCGTTGTCCCGGCCACGCCGGTGGCGACCGAAACAATTGGCACCGTGATCTGGGGCGGCCTCCCCAATATCGACGCTGCCGCGCTCACCCAGGTCGTCCTGTTCATGTTTCTGTCGGCGTTGACCGCGTCGGCTGCCCTGGTCGAAGACCGGAAACTCGGAATGGCCAGCCGGAAGGCCGCTGCGCCCATCTCGACCGCTCGGCTGGTCGCCGGTGAGACGCTGGGGCGGTTCTGGATCACGATGTTCCAGGCAGCCTTGATCGTGCTGCTCAGTGGCGTGGTGTTCGGCGTCGGTTGGGGGAATCCGTTCCTCACCGGTGCGGTGTTGGTCAGCTTTGGGCTGATCGCAACAGGGTTCGGTGTGCTGCTGGGTTCGGCCCTCGACAGCCCCGAGGCCGCCAACGGTGTCGGCATCATGAGTGGCCTGGTTCTTGCTGCGGTCGGCGGGGCCATGGCACCGGTGGAGATCTTCCCCGATGTGATGCAGACGACGGCCCGGTTCACTCCGCACTTCTGGGCGGTCGAGGGGCTCCAATCCAGCCTCACCTCGGGCGATACCGGCAGCATCGTCAAGCCGCTTGCCATCCTTGCGGCAATCGCTACCGGAGTGCTCGTTGTCTCCACCTGGCTCTATCGGAGACGCATCTTCGCCAGCCGTTAAAGCCTACCGAAGCGCAGATTCGCGGTCGGGGCTAGTGTCGACGACGGGGCGAATCAGACAAAAGGGGATCAGCATGCAATACATCTTTCGCTACCACATACAGCCTGGACGCAGTGAGGAGTTCGTCGCCTGGCTCGGAGCCAACGAGGCGACAATGGCTCAGCACACTCCTGAGGGCTGGTCCTACGTGGGCACCTGGTTCACGGTGCGGGGATTCGGATCCTACGCAGCCGAGTCTCGCTGGGACATCGCCAACTATGCCGCCCTGGACGTTGGCTGGGGTGACGAAACCCACCTTGGACTTCTGCAGGACTTCATGGGCTTCACCGACCAGTCCAGGCCCAGCGAGGCAGGGCTGATGAAGAGCACCAGCCAAGTGATCACGTTGCCCGGAACCTGACACACCTCCACGACTCCGGCTATCGCCCAGAGGTCGGGGGTGTGGGATCGGGGTCCCAGGCACGTGCGGGTATGTCCGATGCCAAAGTGACCGCTCGGGTCTCGACGTTGATGATCACCGTGTCCGGGATCGAAGCAATGACACCTTCTTCGCTGTAGCGACCGTGTTTGGCCACCACTGACGAGTTGTCAATCCATCGCGGCGGTCCGAATCCGTCGCGGCCATCACCGATCAGCCATTCGGTCTCAGTTTGAAGGTCGGTGATCACCAGATCCCAGCGGCCGATGAAGATTCGGGCCAGCGGTCCGGAGGCGCGAATGTTCGCAACAAATCGACCATCGGGACTGACAACGGGATCTCGGTTGACTCCGACGCTGGTGGCCACCACATCAACCCGGCCTTCCATATCCAGCCAGACAACGGGTTCGAACTGAGCAGCTGCGTCGGTGATATCGATGGCCGCGATGCGGCCGTCCGGAGCGAAGACGGTGTCGATGACGGCGACCTCGCTGTCGATCCGGCGCAGTTCACCAGTACGGATCTCGAGGATGTGAGGTACCCATAAGCCGGTTGGTTCCTGCGCTGCGAACACCAGCCGAGTTCCGGTTGGATCCCAGTCGATGTGGCCAGCTTCGCTCCAGCCGTGATCTTCGATGTCAAGCACGACCTCCGTTGTGCCCGAACTGAGATTGCGAAGATGGACCCGCTCGAACAGAAAGACGCCGGCACGGGACGGTTGGGAGTGGGTTACGTACGCAATCTGATCGATATGACCAGGTCTCCACCGAGCCGGACCACCCGTCGCGACCCCAATCGGTTCACCGTCCACCCACAGTTCGTCATCGAGACGATAAAGAAAGGACGTCTCAGCAGACTGAGGAGGGACGGGGTCCTCGTTCGGCTCCGTCTTCACCGTCGAATCATGCACTGGTGCGGTATTCGTCGTCGAAGCTGCGGTGTCCTGGACCGACGTAGAGGGCGCTGAGTTCACAGAGCCCGACGTGCACCCGGCGAGACACAACAAGCCAGCCAGACCGACGATGCGGCACTTCCCGAGGGTCTCAAAGGGAGTCAACAGCACCCAAGCCAGAGTACGTGACGCGTTGTGTGACAACGGTCTCGGGTGTCGTGGGACAAAGGTCCCTATTCGGATTAGTCAAATCTTGAAATACTCGAGACACATAGATTGTGAATCGTTTCACAATCGCGAAGAGGGAAGTGAGAATATGAAGAAGCGACTGTCACTACTGGGTTATGCGCTGGTTGTGATCGGGTTGATTTTTGCCGTTGCGGGTGGCATCGCCTATCTGCGGGTGCAAGAGGGCTACGACTCCCTGCAGGCCTTCAGCGAGGCCCAGGACGTACAACTCAGCTACAACGAAGATGGCGAATTGATCGACCGCGGCACCACCGAAACCGCCGATGAGATCATGACGTTGTTGACCGTTGACTGGAACTATCCAGTGGTCGAGTCCGACCTCGACCCGGGTGACCCTCTGGTGAACACCGGCACCGAGTACATGTTCCAGATGGCAACGATCGCCTACCACGTCCTTCACGGGACACAGACGGTGACCCTTCCAGCCGACGTGGAGTACAACGGAGTCGTCTACACCGCCGGTGAACACGAGGTTCCGGTGGATGGGAAGTACTGGACCGGCTTCGACCGGATGCACCCGCTGGAAGGTCCAGCTCGTTCACAAGCCTGGTCCGGCACCGCTCACGGTCTAGTTGGTGAGCTTGGCGTCGGCACCGTCACCCACAGCACACTGCAGATGGGCCTCGCGCTGGCGGGCCTGTTTGGTGGAATCGGCGCAACGCTGATGTTCAGCGGCGCAGGACTCCTGTGGGCCATGAGAGGCAAGGACGAACTGGATATTCCCGACACCGTCCCGGAAGCCTTCACCGAAGACAACCCTAAGGTCATGACCCGGGCATAGCTCCCCGGTTTCACAACCTCGTATCCGAGGGCTCGGTCTCCGTCTGTGACAGGCGGAGACCGAGTTGTCTTTTTGCCATCCATGCCCCCTACCCGTCGAAGATCGGTACGCAGGCGGGCAGGTTGTCGCTAGGTTGGCTTCATGGCTGGAACCTCCCAATCCGATGACCATCTCAACGCCAATCAGTTCGATGATGAGGGACTTCCAGGAATCGACGAAAACTACCCGCCCGATCACTCCTGGGCTGCAGAAGATCCCACGTTCATTGCCGGTGGGAGTGAGACTCAAGACGATCTCGCAACCCGTGCAGCCCGAGAGCAACCTGAGTTCGGTGGACCGAGTGACCGCGAGGCAGTGATTCTCAGCGGCACAGACGGTCCGACCGACGTTGCGGACGAGGAGGCTCAGCTGCTCGGTGAACTGGGCGACCGCGATCCCGACGCTGCCATCTCACCCGAAGACGGGGCCATGCACATCGAAGAGTCTGGCTGACACTTCGGACCGACAACCGGAGCCGTCTTGCAGTTGCGGCTGGGTCGGGCAACCATGACGCATGCGCAAAGCGAGGGCATCGAACGCACCTGAAGCCGAAACAACGGCCGGAAAGGTTCGCGGCAAGCTTAAGGACAAGGGGTCGATGGCGGTCTACCTCGGCATTCCGTACGCCGCGCCACCGACGGGGAATCGTAGGTGGCGTCCACCACAGCCGGTCGAACGCTGGAGTCGCACCAAGAAATGCACCAAACTCGGCCCGTTTGCGTATCAGCGGCGGGTCGCCTTCGATCTCTTCTTCAGGGGACTGATCGACGGAATGGGACTCAACCCGGCCAGAAAGAAGGCCCTTGCGGCGGCGGTGAAGCTGGCCCCGCTGAAGGAGAGCGAAGACTGCCTCACTCTCAACGTCAGGGCTCCCGCGTACGCCAAGAACCTCCCGGTGATGGTCTGGATCCATGGAGGAGACCACACCGACGGAAGCGCTGGCGAACCTCACTACCAATCCAACTCGCTGCCCCAGCGAGGCTGTGTCCTCGTCTCGATCAACTATCGCCTCGGGCTGTTCGGCTTCCTCGCCCACCCCGAACTCGCCACTGAGTCACCTGACGCCGTGTCAGGCAACTATGGGCTGCTCGACCAGGTGGCCGCGCTCCAGTGGGTTCAGGACAACATCGCCAACTTCGGTGGTGACCCCGGCAATGTGACCATCTTCGGCGAATCAGCCGGCGGTGAGGCCGTACTCAACCTGATGACGACGCCGCGGGCCCGGGGCCTCTTCCATCGAGCGATCGCCCAGAGCCCGAGCGACAGTGGCCGATGGCTGCACCTGCGACGGCCCGCGCTCGATTTCATGCCGGCTGAAGACGCAGGATCAGCGTTTGCCACGAAGCTGGTCGGCACGGGCCCGAACCAGATCGAGCGACTACGGGCGATGGATCCTGATGAGCTGTACGAGGTGTATCGCGCCGACCTACAACTCGGTCGATACTTCTATCCCGCTGTTGACAACGTCATCCTGCCGTCCGCTCCCATGTCAGCCTTCACCTCGGGCCAGCAGGCCGCCGTTCCGCTGATGATCGGCTACACCTCCGACGAAGGAACCCTCCTGAGAGAACTCATGAACCCCGCCGGCGCGGAGTACGCGCCTCCGGTCCCACCCGGATTGGAAGTCACCAACAATCCGACACAGATCACGCCGGAGTCAGTACGGTCCGACCTGGATCGTTCGTACCCGAGCGCCCAGCACGTGGATCGATTGCTCGCCGCCTATCCAGGTTTGGCAACCCTCGATGAGCAAGCCGTCATCGACCACATCGGTGACCACATGTTCGGAGTTCACGTCGACCACGCAAGCCGCTGCCATGCCGACCAGGGCCATCCTGTCTATCGCTATCACTTCCGGTCCGTACCGGCGTCTGAGAAGCAGACGATCGGGGCATTTCACGCCGCCGACCTGTTCTATGTGTTCGACACTGCATTCCCCATGATCCCCGAGCCCAAGGACGCCCATCTCCTGAAACGTGAGATGGGCGACCGGTGGTTTGCCTTCGCTGCCACTGGGGCGCCGGACTCCCCTGGTCGTGACTCTTGGACCCCATACCAACCGTCGGATCCCAAGCACATGGTTTTCGACCGGCCTGCGTCGTCAACTCAGCCGTGTCCGCCACAGCCCGGGCTCGACGTGATGAGAGAGCGTGTGCAATGGCTCACCGAGCAGCTGGCTGACGAGCAGGATGCTCAGCAACAGGCCCTGGCCGCCAACTGAGAGGGGCCGCGCTGGATCGGGTGTCAGCCTTCCTTGGCGACGATGTACTTCGCGAGGTCGGTCGTCGTCACAATACCCACGAGGTCATTTCCGTCGAGCACCGCGACCGAGTGGAACGAGCCGTTCGAAAGCAGCCGAGCAGCGTCCGCCACCGAGTCGTCGACCTGCACGCTGTGAAGTCCCGGTGACATGGCGTCTTCCAGCGTGTACTGCTGGTCGAGGTAGTTGCTGAAACTGCCATCCATCTCGGCATCGAGTTCATGGAGGAGTCGGAAGATGTCTGTCGATGACACCATCCCGATGGGTTCGTAGTTCTCCATCACGATGAGATGGTGATAGGGGGCGGAATCCAACGCCCGGAGCGCATCAGTGAGCGGATCGCGCACGTCGATGGTGGTTGGTTCCTTGGTCATGATGTCGCTGATCTTGGTCATCGATGCTGAGGCTAGGCGAGGCGACAACAATCTGCACGTCTCAGGACGGAGGACCGGAGGCTGGGAGTGGTTCGATTCGAGCGATCCGTCAACAGTCTTGACACATAGCAATCCTTAGTATAGGAATACTAAGTATGAGAGGTCAGGTGCTCAAAGGACATCTGGATCTGTTGATCCTCGCAGTAGTGGCAGCTGGTCCGGCTCACGGATATGCGGTGATCGAGGGTCTGCGAGAACGAAGTGGCGGCGCGTTCGACCTTCCCGAGGGGACTGTCTACCCGGCACTGCACCGGCTGCAGAAAAGCGGGCTTCTTCGGTCCGAATGGTCAACCGTCAGTGGACGACGCCGACGCACCTATCACCTCACGAGGAAGGGCGTTCGCACCCTGGGCGAAGAACGTCGCAACTGGGAAGGCTTCAGCACGGCTGTAGCCCAAGTTCTTGGAGGTACACCATGGCCGGCTACAACCTGATCGACAACTACCTCGAGTCGCTTCGCTCTCAGCTTCGATGGCGGGGCGAGACCGACGACATCGACTCAGAGATTCGGGACCACCTCTACACCGCCGCAGAGCGCCTCGAAGCTCAAGGTATGAGCCGCCCAGCGGCTGAAGCAACGGTCCTGAAAAGGTTCGGTGAGCCAGCCGTGGTGTCATCGGCCTTCGCCGCGAACGGCACCACCGGGCTCGCGGTGCCAACTCACTTCACACAGTCAATCGGGATGGCGGCGCTCATAGGAGCGCTGGGCTGGCTCCTTGTCGCCGGAGGATTTCTGGCGTCCTATGGTGCCGAGCGGATGACCGGTGAGTGGGACGGAGCTCCCATGGCGCTGTTCATGATGGGCCAGCTCAGCCTTCTCGCCAGCGCAGCGTTGACCGTCGCCACGTTCATCGGTCTGTTCAAGCGCCACGGCGGCCTGGGGGCCCTCGGCGCGCTGGGCATCGGCGCAACGTGCCTCGGGGCTGCGGCCGGAATCATCGGTTGGTTCTACTACGGATGGGGCACGCTCATCGCGATCGGCTCCCTGCTCATCACGGCCTCCGTGATTCGGCGTGGCCTCGCGCCGGCATGGGCGATGATTCTTGTCGGCGTGGCCTGGCTTCTGGCCGGAGCGACCGCGGTCACGCTCCAGATGATGGAGGTCGGACCGCGTGACCAGTGGGGCGACTATCCCTTGGTGCTGGTCACCGCCGTGACGGTCGGCTGCGTGTTCTTTGCCGCTGGACTCGGAGGAATCGGACAGTGGCTTCGAAGAGAAGACCCCGTCGGACCGATCCTCGCCGGCGACACCGTCGTGGGGTGAGGATCGCGCCGCTCCCCTGCTCGGTAGCACCTACCAAGCTCTACCCGCTACCAGCCCTCTTCTCCGATCAGTGGCACGAACCGGACGAGCCCGAGGTCCTCGGTCTCGTACTGGTCTCCTCCGATCCGACGCAGTCGCAGGAGGGTCTGACCTTTGCGTTGGGGTCCGCTGGGAAGGATCAAGCGTCCCCCCTCTGACAGCTGTGCTCGAAGGGCGCTCGGAACCGCTGGAGCGCCGGCTGTCACGATGATCGCGTCGTAAGGAGCTTCGTCGGGCCAGCCGAGGGTGCCATCACCGATTACCACATGCACATTCTCGATGCCTTCGGCGGACAGCTGATTGCGGGCGGTCTCGGCAAGATCATCCAGCCGTTCGATGGTCCACACTTCGGCGGCCAGGTGCGAGACGACGGCGGCGCCATAGCCCGAGCCGGTGCCGACCTCGAGAACCTTGTCGGTGGGGGCAATCTCGGCCGCCTCGGCCATGAGGGCAACGATGAACGGCTGGCTGATCGTCTGCCCCAAACCGATCGGCAAAGGGTGGTCTTCGTAGCTGAACTGCACCATGTCCGCGGGGACGAACCGTTCACGATGGACCGA